>CAKKRP010000016.1:43471-70082 GCA_919902765.1 Gammaproteobacteria bacterium
CACTGGCACCCGCGATACGCTTGGCACGCGATGGATTTCCGGTGGACGGGGTCTTTATACGCCTGGCCAAGTCGCGTTTGGAAGCAATACGCACCTATGCCGCGACCGCGAACGTATTTTTGGTCAATAACGAAGTGCCCGCAGCCGGTAGCGTGCTTAAACAACCCGATCTTGCCAATACCTTAGCCGCCATCGCGCTCAAAGGGCGTGACGGATTTTATAAAGGATTTATCGGCGCGCAAATGGTGGATGAGGTGCGGCGGGCCGGCGGGTTGTGGGCGACCGACGATTTATTTAATTATGCAGTGAAGGTGCGCGAACCGCTGACCGCCATGTATCGCGGTTATCGTATCGTCAGTGCGCCGCCGCCTTCGTCGGGCGGCGTGGCCTTGATTGAAATATTGAATATCTTGGCGACGTACGAACTGCCGCGTCTGGACGAAGCCACACGCACCCATGTCATCGTCGAGGCCATGCGTCGCGCCTATCGCGATCGCGCGGAATTTTTGGGCGACCCCGACTTTACGCAAGTGCCGCTGGAGCGTTTAATGCACCCGTGGTATGCCGCAGGATTGCGGGCCACGCTACGCTTGGATCGCGCTACGTCGAGCAGCGAGTTGCCTGGGGTAGAAAGCCCGCCGCAAGGTCCGCATACCACGCATTATTCGATACTCGACAAAGAGGGCAATCGCGTCGCCGCCACCGTTACGCTTAATTTTCCGTTTGGATCGGGCTTTCTAGTGCCGGGCACCGGCGTGGTGTTAAACAATGAAATGGACGATTTTTCTGTCAAACCCGGCGTGCCGAACGGGTTCGGATTGATCGGCGGTGACGCCAACGCCATCGCGGCAGGTAAGCGCCCGCTGTCGAGCATGGCACCGAGTTTTATAGAGGCGCCCGATGGCAACGTCGCCATCTTGGGCACGCCCGGCGGCAGCCGCATCATCAGTATGGTGTTGTTGGCGGCCTTGGATTTTATGGACGGCCACACTCCGGATTCTTGGGTCACCAAGGGACGTTTTCACCACCAATATCTGCCCGATATCGTACAGTATGAAGAAAACGGATTGCCCGGATTGGTCATCGCGGGGTTGCGTCAGCGCGGCCATCGATTAGAGCAAACAACATTCCGCTATGGTAATATGCAGGCTATACTGTGGGATCGCAAACACAATCGTGTGTTGGCGGCTGCGGACCCGCGCGGCATAGGCAGTGCGCAAGTGATCTTGCATGCGGCGAAAAATACGCCGTCCAAAGCTAATCCAAAACCCACTGCGCAACAACGCAAGCAATAACTTTTTGAGGCATAAAGTGCGGTCAAATCGAGATATGTAGAGTATATGAGTGCAGTTGTTGTGGACGTTTTTATCAACCCCTAGGAGGAACCTATGAAGAGCGCGAAATTGTTAATGATCGGTCTGCTGAGCTTAGCCGTGCTACCGGCGATGGCGGACGACAAGATGGATGGCAAGAAAAAAGAATACTATCAACGGCACATGCGTATGCAACAAATGTTGAAAGAGACGATGGGCATCATTGCCAATCTGAATCATACGCCTAGTGCGGAAGACAAGAAAAAGCTTGAGGCCATGATGAAAGAATTGGATGGCATGACGATGGATAAAGAAATGCATCATGGCGATGGACACATGCATGGCGATAAAAAGTAGCTAACTCGTGTCAGTGTTAACAAATGGCGGGCGGTTATGGCCCGCTATTTTATAATGGTTACGCCTAATGCGGTGAAGATGCAGGGCATCCAATCCGCATATAGATGCCGTTAACCCGTATTGCGCACGCCGGTCGCGATGGCGTTGATGGAGCGCAGCAACGGGTCTAAACACACTGCGCGTTGCGGATCGTCTTCGTTCAATTCGCGGTAGCGTTTAAGTAAAGTGACTTGAATAAGATTGAGCGGATCAAGATACGGATGTCGCCGCGATAACGTAACCGCCAACGCTGGACTATCCTGCAACAGATGGCGCGCATTTTCCGCGCGTAATATGCCTTCCAAGGTGCGCGCATATTCTTGCCGCACGCTGTCGAAAATAGACATGCCTTGCGCTTGATCGCTGCACAGCTTGGCGTATTCCTCGCCGATGTTCAAATCCACCTTAAATAAGCTCATTTCGGTATTGCTTAATAGGGTGCGGAAAAACGGCCAATGTGCGTACATGTCCTGCACCAGGGCGATATGATCCGGGTCATCGTCCAGGTAGCTCATCAAACCGCTGCCGACGCCGAACCAGCCGGGCAATACTTGGCGCGATTGCGCCCAGCCGAATACCCAGGCGATCGCGCGCACGGAATTTTTCGAGCGATCCCCTTTTTTACGGTGCGACGGGCGCGAGCCGATATTGAGCATGCCGATTTCGCTGACCGGCGTGGCCTCGTAAAAATAATCTAAAAATCCGGTCGTGCGCTCGGTCAATTCGCGATACGCGGTTTCCGAGGCCGCCGCCATTTTTTCCATGACCCGCAAATAATCTTTGCGTACCGAGTGTTTTTGTCCGACGACCGATAGGCTGGATTTTAATAGGCCGGTGACACCGACGGTGAGTTCGTAAACCGCAGTTTCGATATTGCTGTATTTAAAGCTTAACACTTCACCTTGTTCGGTGAACTTGATTTGGCCATGCACGGTGCCGGTGGGCTGCGCCATAATCGATTGATGGGTGGGGCCGCCGCCACGCCCCACGGTGCCGCCGCGACCATGAAACAAGCGGCACTGCACGCCGCGTTGGCGCGCCAGCTCCGTGATCTTGATTTGTGCCTGATACAGATTCCAGCCGGAGGACAGAATTCCGCCGTCTTTTGACGAATCGGAATATCCCAGCATGACCTCTTGCATATTGCCCGAGGCCTTGAGCAGATTGCTGTAGGTGGCGTTATCGAATAAGGCCGTCATCACGGGTTCGGTATGCTCAAGATCTTCTATGGTCTCAAACAAAGGCGAGATGCGGATGTTACAAAACCAATGGTGATCGCGACGGCCCGCCAAACCCGCAGTGCGTGCCAGCAACATCACCTCCATGACGTGGCTGGGGGCGTGGGTCATGGAGATGACGTAATGGCCAAAGGCCTCCGGGCTGAGCTCGTCGCGCATTTGCTGCATGACCTTGAACACGCCCAGGGTTTCTTCCGTGTTAGCAGAAAGTTTTGCCGCATCTATAGCGGGTAAGTGATCCCGGCACAAGGCGTCTTCCAATAAGCGCATGCGGCCGTCTTCATCCGCTGCCGCGTAATTCACACCGCCCCAAAATCGGGTAAATAATTCCGTTACGGCTTGTGTATGGCGCGTGGATTCTTGGCGTACGTCCAGTTTCATCAGGTAAAACCCGAAGGATTCCACCAAGCGTATGAGATCGAGTAACTCGCCGTTGGCGATATTGCGATCACCGTTTTGTAATAACGACGCGCGCATCACATATAAATCTTTGAGAAATTCCACCTCGGATGGATAGTGTGCGGGATGACGCTCTAGCGGGGCGCCGTCTAAACAGCGCTTTATCGTGACCAGGTTGCGTTCCAAGCGAAAACGCATAATGCGCAATTTGCGTCGATAAGGTTCGCCACTGAAGCGGTCCGGGCGTTCTGCAAATACCTCCGCCACGTAGATGTTATCTGCCGTCAAGTTTTCGAGAAATTCTGCGGAGACCTCGGTGAGATTCGCCGAATGGGTAAGGCGCTGGCCCAAGTCGCGTATGCGTACGATATATTCCAACACCGCGACTTGTGCTTGATGACGCAACGCCTCAACAGTGGTTTCGGGTTTGACGTTGGGATTGCCGTCGCGATCACCGCCTATCCACGAACCAAAGTGTAAAAAGCTAGGCACTCTAACCGCATGGCCGTCGTGCGCGTCGGTGCCGTAAATATTGTCTATCACGCCTTGCAGTTTGCGATACACCGCCGGCACGGCCTGAAACAAGCTCTTGTGAAAATAAAACAGACCTTGGCGGATCTCATCCCGCACATTGGGACGTTGTGAACGCACCTCGTCGGTTTTCCATAGCGTCAAAATGAGATCGGACAATTGTTGCACCAGGGATTGCGCCTCTTCGCGCAATAACATGGGGTCGTCAAGGGCCAGCGTAGTGGTAAAAATGCGGCGCAAATTTTCCTTCACCGTCAGGCGCTTTGCCTCCGTAGGGTGCGCAGTAAGCACCGGCATGTAGTTGGCGCTGTCGAGCAAGGTTTGCAATTGATGGGCGCTGATACCTTGGGCGTGAAATTCGCGTACGGTCTCGATAAAAGACCCTTGCCAGGTGCGACCGGTGCGTTCGGCCGCGCGGCGCTGTTGATGGGCATAGGCCTCTTCGCAACTATTGACCAAGCTAAAATAAATATTAAACGCGCGTATGACATGGGTCAGCGTTGGGACATCCAATTTAGCGATATGGTTTTCGAGTTGGCGGCGTAGTTTGGGGCTGTCTTTGTCCCGAATACGAATAAAACCTTTGCGCAAAGACTCCACTGCATCGTAAACGCCCTCGCCGGCCTGCTCGCGCAAGATGGCCCCGAGCAAATTACCCATCAGGCGCACACGCGAACGCAAAGTTTTGTCGTTGGCATTTTTTGCGGGGCGCGGGATGACCGCGCGGCGCTTAGCGTTAGGGCGCTTGGGCCGATATGGGATGACGGTAGATTCCACAATATTGACGCGTTTTTGCATGACCGATGTATCTAGTTTGTTGCCCAAGTATTTCTCACCAAGTTAATCCGGTACCGGCAAGCGAGCGATCATGGATGATTTCAGAGATTACGCGAGACCCATCCAGCGCGCCGGCTTGCGGGCCACACGAGCAGCAGGGCTGTTCGTCTAACCCCTTGCTTATAAAGCGAAAATTGACTTTTACCGACATTTTCGTCGATACCCTCGGCGTTTGTGCCAACCAGCAATGCTTAAGTCAAAACGTCGGGATTTTACGCCATTTAGAACTTTTTTTCACGTCGCTTAGGTCAAAATATACGCTATATGCTCCCCCTGCAAGCCGGTGGCTTCGTCGTACGCCGAATAAATCCTATTAAAATGTTGATAAATAAGTAATTAATATTTTATGGTGGACATCGGTAAGTCCAGATCATTATTAAACAATTGTACCCAGGTTGCCGTAATAGAACGTGGTGGGTGGTTGGAAAGCCGTCCGCCCCGGTCGTGGTTATATGCAACTAAGGATAGCGCCCGTTAAATCACATAAAATATGAGGTATGTCCATGATGACCCCCGACGATTGTTTGGTCATAGAGTATGGTCATGAGGTGGTACGCATTGGCGGTTATGTATTGCCCGCAGAAGACTTCTCGATGGCATCCTTCATGCGCGACGACCTAGGCATGTCGTGGTTGCATCCGGGCGGCATAGACAGCACCAAGCGCTTGTTGTCCATGTTAACGCTTAAGGCCGACATGCGTGTGTTGGATTTGGGGTGCGGCCTGGGCACTACCACGCGGTATATTGCCAAACAATATGGGTGCCACGTGATCGGTATTGACCAAGATCCTAGCATGATAGTAGATGCCACGCGCCGTTCGATGGGGCCGCGCTATAAAAACGTGGCGTTTGAACAAATGGACGGGTTGCATACCCGCTTTCCTGATAACTACTTTGATGTGGTCATCGTCCAGTCGGTCGCCTGTTTCAACGATAAGGCGGGTTTGTTCGCGGAGGTGAACAGGGTGCTCAAACCACAAGGGCAGGTCGGAGTCAATGAATCGACCTGGGTGCAACCGCCGACAGCGGGCGTGCAACGCGTAACGCGTTCCACCGTGTGCCAGACCTTTAATGACGCGTTATTGCCCAAGGGCTGGCAAGATATATTAGCGACGGCCGGCCTGTTATCTACGCACGTAAAAGTATATCCATTTTCCTCCGTGTCGCCTTACCAAATGTTGCGCGAAGAGGGCTTGTTCAGCACACTGCGAATTTTGTGGACCGTGTTGCGCACGCCGGAACTGAACATACGCTTGAGCGCCGTGAGCAGCTATTTCACAAGTTTTCCTGGATATTTTGGTTATGGCTTATATACAGCCAAGAAGTCCGCGTAGCAGAGTTTGACGCGCTATGGCCGCCAACCTCCAAGACAAAAAGTATAAACCGGAAGGGCTATATGAGGTGCAGGAGGCGCTGCATTTCCGCACCGCTGCAATGTCGCACGGGGTGTTATATTATCACGCGCTGAGTGTCTTTTTGGTACCCTTGTTGGCAGTGTACCTAAGTGGGAATATTACCGATTTTGCCTATTTTTCTATCATATTGACCGTTGTTATCGCGCAACACTTCGTGCATCTCGTCGCGTTTATTTTCGCCAAACCGGTGTTTACGCATTGGCCGCTTGGTTTTGCAATCGAAGCCACTATGATAGGCCTGCTATGCATATTTTCCGGCGGATTTTACAGTGGTTATAAATATCTTTATTTTTTACTTATCCACTACTCCGTCATCCGCCTCAGGCGTGTTATTACCTATGTGGCGGGCGCGATGTCGATCATCACGGTGCTGATCTTGCGTAGCCAAACGACGGGCGATATGCAGCTCCTTAATCAGGATCTGGGTGTATTTAGCGTATTTTTATGCGCGGTTACCGTAGCCTGCGCCGAGATTTCCCATTTCATACAAACATCGCATGAAAAAACCGTCGCCACGGTGGTTCAGCAAGCGCGCACTAGTCAACAGATCGCCGAGCAACGTCACGAAATTGCGCATCAAGGGGTGAAATATCGCAATCTATTAGAAACCGTGAACGCGATACCGTGGGAGTATGATACTAAAGAAGATTTGTTTACCTACGTCGGCCCGCAGGTGACACATCTGTTAGGGCACCCATTGCAAGAGTGGGTCAGTAAAAAACAGTTTCTTATCAATATCGTGAATAATGAAGATAGGGGGGCGGTACAGCAATTGTTCGCCTCCAACGGCGGTCATATCGCGCGCGTGCGCGACGCCGAGATTCGCGTATTGACGATTGAAGGGAACTGGAAATGGATGTTGTGTAGCGTTAGCGCATCCACAAAAACCGGTAGCGGGCATATTTTGCAAGGTGTGTTTTTCGATATCACGTCGCGCAAACGCAGTGATACGGAACTGACAAAATATCGAGAACGCTTGGAGGAAATGGTTGAAGAACGCACGCGGGCCTTAAATGAATATGCCACGCGTTTGGAAAAATTGACCATCGAAGACCCGTTAACCGGCCTGCCGAATAAGCGGTATTTTGAGCGTGAACTCGATAAAGAATGGCGGCGCGCGCAACGGCGCGGCGAATATATCGCGGTGTTGATTATGGATATAGATGGTTTTCAATTCTATAATGAATCTTACGGACATCTTGCAGGCGACACCTGTTTGCACTTGGTCGCGCGTACGCTGAAAGGCGCTTTGCGGCGCGCGGGAGATTTTATCGCGCGTTTTGAAGGCGAGGAATTCATCGCCGTTATACCCGGTGCGGATGAAAACGCCGCGCGCGTGGTCGCAGAAAAAATGCGTAACGCGGTGCAAGATTTGCGCATCGAGCAACGGGACGGCGCGGCGGCACTGCTAACGATCAGCATCGGCGTAGCGGTGGCCGTTCCCGATAAGGGGGCGGAGCAAGCGTCGCTGATCGCGTTCGCCCGCGAGGCCCTTAACGGTGCAAAAGTGCAAGGCAGAAATCGCAGTGTGTTGGTGGTAGTGAGCGCTGCTAAATCGGATACATCCGCTTAATTATTCGCCGTTGCACGCATACACATAAAATAGTCAAAGATGTTTATCTTTTTGCGCTACGCGCGCGTAGTAATCACACTAAATTAGTATATATAAATGACTAAAAAAATTTGGGGATGCGCAAATATTCGCGATTAACGCTTGCTTTCGTAGGATGGGTTGGTTACTATTTAACCACAACCCTCGTTCTCGGGAGGTATTCGCGATGCGTCAAGTGGACCAAAGTCTATGGGTGTCTGAGCAGTCCTTTTCGTTGCTGGGTGTAGATATCGGTAATCGCATGACCGTCATCGATGTCTGCGACGGTAAGTTATTCGTGCATTCGCCGGTACCTTTGGACGAAGGTGTGCGTAACGCCGTACGTCAACTCGGTGTCGTCTCCTGGATAGTAACCCCTAATCGTTGCCATGGCCTGTATGTCGGCGATTGGCTGGCGGCATTTCCCGGCGCGCGTTATTTTGCGGCTCCCGGTGCATGCATCAAAGTGCAGGCCTATGCCGAACCCTTGGCCGAGTGCCATGCGTTTCAATGGGCGAAAACAATTGATGTAGTGTCGATAGGCGGCATACCTAAGCTCAATGAATTTGCCTTTTTTCATCATCCTTCACGCACACTATTGTTAACAGATTTGGTATTCAATATGCCGAAACACGGTGGCTGGTGGCCGCAAATGCTCTTGCGCGCCAATGGGACGCTGGGTGCGTTTGGGCCGAGCCGGATGTTGCGCGCGATGGTGGAAGATTACGCTCAATTCCGGGCGTCGTTGGAAAAAATCATGGATTGGGATTTTGAACGCATCGTAATGTCGCACGGCGTGATGGTGATGAAAAACGGTAAGGCGCTGATGGCGCGCGCCTTTAACGAGTATCTAAACGTAACCGTCGCTAGACATAGCGTAGTGAGCTTGGGCACGGAATTGCGTTGCGGTTAAATAATCGCGCACAGCCGCCGGTGGGCTGTGCGCGTATGGTTTACGCAGTTGCCGTAATGGCCAATTCCATTTCCGCAAAGGTCGCCGCACGTGGCAAGGCCTCAATCGTCTCGCCTAACTGGCGGGCGATTTGCGTGGTGGAAAACATGCCGCGCACCGTCATGCGGGTGTCGTCGGCGTACCGCTCTATCACCAGGATATGTTGGCGTCCGAATTGTTTCATGGTTTCTACGATATCACCGACGCTGGCATGGTTTACGTCATCCATCGTAAGCGTTTGAATTTTTTCGCGTGCCGTCATGATGTCGCCGACCAATATGCCGTCACGCGTACCGCCGTGCTCAGAAATATAGAGTAGCGGGCGTTCGCCGAGGATGTCGGTCGCGGTAATGAGGCCGACGAGCTTGCTGGGGGCATCGATCACAAACAGCAGGCGTACACCGCAGGCGATCATCTTGTCGTTGGCTTGCGCAATGGTGGCGCTGGGCGCGATGGTGAACGGCTGGGTGATGTTAAAGTCGGTCATCACTAACGACGCCGGATCGATTGCAGTGACGCTACGCGGCAACATGTGTGCTGGCCGGTAGAGTGAAGCCCCAGAATTTAAATGGGTGTGAAAAGGTAACGCCTTATATATTCCCCGCATAATACCCACTCCTTCTTATGCCTCGTAGATGACGAGGCCCTAAAGTGAACGTGCATACGGTTTTAGCATAGGCCATCGACTATTAAGGATGTATTAGCGAGGTGCGACAATGAGAAATAAACAAGGCGCCAGCAGGCGCCTTATCAGGGTCGTGCTGAAAGATTACTTAGGAGCGGCGTCTTTCTTCTTCTTCTTGGCTTTCTTGGCAGGCGCGGCTTTCTTGTCAGAAGCGGCGGCGGCGGGAGAAGAGCTGGCAGGCGCGCTGGCAGCAGAAGCGGAGGCACCAGCACCGGCAGAGGCCGGGGCATCGGCAGCGTTAACAGCGCCAAACGCAACGGCAACAGACATAGCAAACAGAGCGGTCAGTAACTTTTTCATAAACATCCTCGAAACATGGTTAGGGAAATTCCAACAATCTAAGTTGGATCGTGCCAATTTGAAAACAAAACAACTCGTGTGTCAACGATAAAAAATTATATTTTATTTGTAACCAATATTCAGCGGCCGTTCAGAGGTTAAGAATTATATTGTAGGGTGGTTTTCTGCACTACGTTGCAGTTATTTCGCATTGTAACCCGACAATGATAGACGAGTAGCGGCGCTTTTAGAAGTGCTCAATACGATGTTTTTTCGGCATGCGATTTAGGTGGCTAACCAAATACGCGAATATTCGCATGGGGTGTGCGCCGGGATGCGCTTTATCACCTGTGCATGTGCGCTGTCTATCATGATCAGCTCTCCCGCTGGCGCGTGTGAGGCGAAGACATAGCGCGGCATGCCATGCTCGGGATAAAACGCCAGACCGCCGATGGGACCCACGCGTAATTCTGCATTGATTTTAAGTTTGGGCAAGGCGTGCATATCTAACACGACGAGGGTGTCGGTTTTTAGGTGTTGTTGTTGCTCAGGGCTGCCGGAGACCGATGTCGTTAGATATAACTTACTTTCGTCGCCGTTGAGATAATATTTGCTGATGTAGATGTCTGGAATGTCCAGGGTATCTACAATCTGCAAATTAGTGGCATCCAACACCGACAGTTTGGCGATGACGTGATGCGGGTCGCGCTTGCGATCCGCGCCGCGCCCGATGACATAACGGCCACCGGCGGCAATAAAGAGATTGCTATGCCCCTTGAAGTCAATGCGCTTTTCGATGCGCGCGGTGGCGGGGTCGATGATCGCAACGGTGCCGTAGCCATTATTGAGATTGTAGACCTTGCCTGTGACCGGCGAATAGACCAGTCCATGAGGGTAGGCGTTATTCGGAATGGTGGTGTCAGGCAGCGACTCTTTTTCAGGTTCACATAAATTGAGGGTGCTGATGCATTTGAGGTAGGTGGCGGCGTCGTTGGGATCGGCGCCGATCACGGACAGGGTGCCGTCCTTTAAATTGCTGATAAAGGCGCGTCGCGGCACTTGGGGCGCATGGGGAGACGGCGCGGTAAAAGCGGCTTGATGATGACCGCGTCCAACACAGATGGTGGCCAGCAAGCGCGCCTGCGGGCGCGCGCTGTCGGCGACGACGCTGACCGATGAACCTTGTTGACCGCAATTTAAGGTGTCGTTACCGGAGTCTTTGTCGCCATCGTTCATGTACCAATCATGACCGCTATACGGATCGCGGTAGACATGCGCCGGAAAGCTATCTGCGGGCAATGCATCGCACAGCGATATTTTTTTGGTTTTGGGATCTAATACCACGCCCTGGCGTGCGGGTGTGACGCCCAGCAGCACGGGTTTTTCGAGGGGGGGTAGGGCGCTGGCAGGCGCGCTCGGAATCGCGTGGATCTGGGCCTCGCCCTGCGTATCGATGTTGACTAAGGTCAGTGCGCCAGTGTGGCGATCACCGTGATAATAGGCGATTTGCGCGATCGGCGTAGTACGTTGAGTCATGCCAGTCCCCACGGTCATAGATGGGGGAGATTATACCTAGAAATAGCGTTCTTGGGTTGGTCAGAATTTCCTAAACGCCCACAGCGGCACCCATTCGGTGGCGCGATACAGTTCTCGTTCGAGGATTTGGTAGCGCGGCTCTATAGACGCGACCAGTTGCCAATAGGTGGCGGAATGATCCATGTGGCGGGTGTGGCAAAGCTCGTGGATGAATAAATAGCGTACAAGTTCGGAGGGAACAAACAATAAATTATGATTTAAATTGATATGGCGCAACACCGAGCAACTGCCCCAGCGACTGCGTTGCAAACGTACGGTCGCCCGATCAAACGGCAATTCAAGTTCTTTGCTGACGCCGTGTATCCAGGGCACTAATATGTCTTTGCCCACGCCATTGAGCCAGCGTTGTAATAAGCGGCCGGCGATTTCGGGGTCTGAGGTGTTGAGATGTAGGGTGTTGGCGTTGCGATCAAAATGCAAAGTGGGGGTTGGCGAGTTGGTTTCCGTGCGTTGTACGTTCACCGTGATGCCGATCGCGCGCAGCGGAATTTCAGTCGGTATGGCCGCGTAACCGCCGGGATTGTTGACATGGCGTTGCGCCAGCTTGGCAAGATTTTTTTCTATCCAGTCGCGATGTGTGGCGACGAATTCCGGCACCAGGCGCTTATTAAAACGCTTGGGGACAACCACTTCAATTTCTCCAAAAGGGGTGATTTTTAAGAGCAATCGTTTGGCGCGATGGTGTACGCGCACGGTGTAATCCGGCAGGCTTGCGAGTTGATTTAACATGCGTTACGGGTTATTCCATCTCCATGGTTTTACCCAGTGTCAGTGGGTAATTCACTGGCGGTGCGAGTGAACGATTGATTATCCCATGTTTTCAACCGCATAGGAAATGCTGCAAGGGGCAGGCCAAGTATAACCTAAAAAAAGTGCTGCGATAGCTATAGTTGTCTGAGACTAAACCGGTGAAATTGCGATGTAATAAGGGGGCGCAATAGTCCATTGGGACCGCTGCCGCCGATGATCATCTCATATTGTTGAGTGGGCATCGACGACCTCCATGTCGAGACTAAGGATTTACGGTAATACGTTATAGTTCAATGCCGGAGGTGTGGAGGAGAGGGGGTTGTAATTTGCTTGGTTGGGTGCGTCGCGAAAAATACTGTCCAGGTCAAAAATCGCCACCACGGTATTTTTATCGTTCATCCATAGGCCACGCGATTGTGTGCCCACCGACATTGCCGCTACGCCGTGTGGTTCCAGCGCGCCAAACCAAGGCACAAGTTTTCCATTCGCGAGCGTAATGTCCGGCATGGTCAACTCCGGCGTGCGGCGCGTGAATCCTAGGCCTTGCGAAGGTGGCGTGAGTTCGGCAATAAAATAACGTTGGGCGGGTGCCCGCGCGCCTAAAAATACTAAATGGGTGTGTGGTGTGATTGCGATTTGGGTGTAATGTTTGATGTTTGCATCGCGCATGACGGCAGTTGCCGGTAAATGATAGGTGTGATTATCGCGATTTAGCTGCAATTGTGCGACATCCACCCAAGTCAATCCTGCACCTTCGTCGCTCAATAAGGCGATATGGTATTGCACATCAATGGCGATGCTGTCGATATATTGGTCCAGCAAAAAAAGCGCGGCGGTGGCGTTGTCCGGGCGATAAACTTCGGCACTGGCGGCGTCTATGAGCGCTAACGCTACGCCAGTACGATTTAAATAATTGCCCCCGGTCAAAATGATGCGCTGTGTACGAGTGCCGACGGGTAGCGTCGGGTGTAGCGCAAAATGTTCGACAATTTCGACGCCGTTTTGCGCGTCTCGTTCTAGCGAGCTCACCTCACGCAATAGGGTGGGGCGCGCCGGGTCTTGATAATCAATGATCATAAAACCACGACTGGTTGCCGCAATCATTTGTTGATTGGCAATATCCAAAATGACACCAGAGACATAAACCCCCTTGGCGCCGCCAAAGCTTAATGTAAGGGCGGAGGTGATATCTTGTGTGTTATAGATGCTGAGTTCGGCGCCGGTACTGGCGCGAAATAAACTAATGCGCGTGTCTCGGTAGTCAAACGCCGCACCCACATCATGGTCGGCGTCTATGCTGACACCGCTAATATTGCGCAAGGATGTTGCGGCAAGTTCCGATTGTATAGGCGCAGTTGTATCGGCTGTAGCACTCAGCCTGCGCAGCAGCGCGCGATTGATCAACACTCGCCCCGGCGCGATGCCTTGGATGCCGGACGCTTGTGTATATAACGCCAATGCGCCTGAGCCATAGGCGGAACTGCTCGCCAGCGACGTGGGGGCGGTTGCCTCCGCGATGGGGGCTGTACCGCCGCCGCCGCACCCCGCCAGGGTGAACGTCAGGCCTATCATCCGAGTTAACATAGACACGCGTTTTTGTACGTCCTAGCGATTTGATGGATAAAGATGTGCAAGCTTCGTGCGAAATTGCTAGTGTAGGAACATTCTAGGGTAGGAATGTTCTATGTATATCTGCATTGGGTGTACCCCTGCCCTAGATGAGTATATCCGGACCGCGTGTAAGGTGTTTTTGATGAATATTCCCAATGAGAATACAGTAAAACCGTCCCTATGGCGGCGCAAGGCGCTACGCTGGTTATTGGAAGGGCTCTTGATCATAGGCGTTTTTGTGGCTATCCAAGCCTATCAAAAACGCGACGTTTCCAAGGGGATGGTACCGCCACTGGCGGCCGTGACGATTGATGGTACACCGGTAAACTTGGCGGCGTCGCGCACGCGGCCGGTGTTAGTGCATTTTTGGGCGACATGGTGCCAGATTTGTCGCTTGGAGCAGGGATCTATACAAAATCTTGCGCGCGATTACGCAGTGATCAGCATTGCCAGCCAGTCCGGTAGCGCGGCGGAGATCGCGCGGTTTATGGGCGAGCGGAAATTGACGTTTCCGGTCGTCGCGGACACGCAGGGCGATTTGGCGGGGAGGTTCGGCGTACGCGCTTTTCCCAGTAGTTTTGTGGTGGATAAGTCCGGGATGATCCGCTTTGTAGAAATAGGCTATACGACCGAAGCGGGTTTGCGGGCGCGCTTAGCGTGGTTGGATGAATAGCCGGCCAGTAAGCGCTTAGGATGGTGGTGGGAACGATTATAACATTACTATTTAGGCGTTAATGTTGACAGAATTGAGTTTGTTAATTACACTTCAGAAGGGCGTTTCTCCAAAAACGCGCTTAGTAGTGTTCTTTGGGCTTAAGCTTTAAACCGATGTTTTCTAATTAGGAGGTTTTTATGGGTGGTGGTGGTGGTATGGGTGGTGGTATGGGCGGCGGCGGTATGGGTGGCGGCATGGGTGGTGGTGGCGGCGGTTAATCAACCAACGCACACACCGTCAGCCTTTAGCCGCAAACCCTAGGTTCGCGCCTAAACTGATGAGAGGGGCACTTAGGTGCCCCTCTCTTTTTTTAGTGCTAGAGTACGATAAGTTAAGCGTTGAGGGACGTGCTACTTGCCAACGAGCATACGGCATTACTGGGAGATTTTTCATCGTTTCCGCCTGTTTTTGGCGCCAGAGCGGCGCTATTTTGGGGTGGCGATCTTATTGGTGGTGGCGGTGGTCGCGTCCAATACGGTGCTTGTTTGGTATCTCGGGCAACCCTTCGACGCGTTAAGCCACGGGCATATCGAGCAATTGCCGGTGATTGTGGCGGTACTGGCGGCCATTGTGCTGGTCAATCAGGGTTTGCACTGGCTGACGACGGTGATCGCGAATGGCATAGGCCTGCGTTTTGTCGGTCGTGTGCGTAACGCGGCGCTTGCCAACCTGGTGCGCATTTCTTTTCCCGCTGCGGACCGGTTTAATAAGGGCGATTTATTGGCGCGGTTGAGCCATGACATCAACAGCGTGCAGCATCTGTTGGTCGAGACCCCGCTGTTTCTTTGGTCACACCTGTTAACATTTCTTTTTTATAGCGTGATGTTGTGGTGGTTGCACAGCCCTTTGGCCATGTTAGCGCTGGCGTTGACACCGTTTTTTTTGTTACACCAAGCGTTATTCAATCCCATAAAACGGCGCGTTGCGCAGGCGTTTTTGGCGCAGCATGGTCGTTTATTAGGCGTAGAAGATCAGACCTTGGAACATTTGCGCGGTGTCAGCGCCTTTAACGCCGAAGCGCTGAGCGCCGCGCAACACCGCGATGCCTATGAACAGGCGCGCATATGGGCGATGAAAGAACGTAAGTTGGATGCGGCGTTTACAGCGACGTTTTCGTTAGTGATTTATGGTAGCGGCTTAGCCATATTGTTCGCAGGATTGCACGCGGCGCAGGCCCAGGAATTGGCGATCGGCGCATTGGTCAGTTTTTTATTATATCTTGGTTATATGTCTGTGCCGGTGCGCGGCGTGGTGCAACTGTCTTTTCAGGCGCAAGCCGATGCGGCGGGGGCCGCGCGGGTGTGGGAAATTTTGTACGCCGCTCCGCGAGTGACCGACACCGGTACGGATGTCATCAATAATATACGTGGGGCGGTTAGTTTTGACGATGTCAGTTTTAATTATGACGACAAATTAATTTTTAACCATACTCAGTTGCAAATTCCTGCGGGGGCGACGGTGGCTTTGGTGGGGCCTAGCGGCGCAGGTAAATCCACGCTGGCGAAGTTGTTGTTAAGATTTTATGATCCGCAACACGGGCGTATATTGCTTGATGGTGTAGATATACGTGCAGTTTCTTTGCACGCATTGCGACAATATGTGACGGTGGTGTGGCAACAGCCGTTATTGTTTAACGCAAGTTTACGCGCCAATTTATTGCTGGCGCACCCGGCCGCCGGCGACGCGGAATTAATCACCGCGTGCCGGGACGCTTTTGCGTGGGATTTTATCTCGCAATGGCCGCGCCAATTGGATACGGTGGTCGGTGCGGGTGGTGTGGAATTATCGGCGGGGCAGGCGCAGCGTATTGCGATTGCGCAAGGTTTATTGCGCGACGCGCCGGTGTTGGTGTTGGATGAGCCCAGTTCAGCGCTGGATAGTGAGGCGGAACGTCAGGTCGTCGCGGCGTTATCACGCTTGCGTCAGGGGCGAACCACGTTCATAATTGCCCATCGTTATTCCTCTGTTGGGAGTGCCGACAGCGTGGTATATTTCAACGGCGACGGTAGCGTGATACACGCCTCGCATGCAGAATTGCTACGTGCGCACCCCGGTTATCGCGAGGCTGTGCATTGGCAACTACAATCGCATAACGTTGCCGAATCTACGGCATAGACATTGCGTTAGCGGCCCCACATTGATTGCAACAGGATCGCTCGAAATATGACGGAACTCATTAACAATCCAGCTTTCCAAGGCGGTGTCGCGCCCTTCATTGTGGCGCTCGTGGGCGCCTTAGCATTGTCGCGCTTGGGTTGGTTTTGGACAGGGCTCGCGATGATGGCGGGTTATTTCACCACCGTCGCGCTGACCATAGGTTTTACGCTCGTTCCGCTCACCGCCATGCGCAAGGTGATCGTAATTGCAGTTGTCGCAACTATCGTTGGTGTATTGCGCGATGCGCTGGCGACACGGGTGCGTTGGTTGAGTTGGATCGTCGCTGCGTTTGGGGCGATAGCGGTGTTGTGGGTGATCTGGGTTGTGGTTGATCGCACCCCGGGTGTGGATGGTGTGTTGCTGGCGGTAGGCGGCGTCGTGTATGGCGGATGGATGGCCTATATGTATGACCACTTACGGGTGCAGCGCGAGCAAATTGCCGTCGCCGCGACGACCGGGGGTTTGACCACCGGGTTGGCGGCGCTATTGGGTGCGTCTGCCTTGCTCGGTCAGATGGGTTTGGGGTTGGGTATGGCGGCGGCAGCGACCTTGGTGTCGTTTGTAGGTTTGCGGCGCGGACATGCAGGGGCGGTGATGGCCGTGCCGGCGGGTGTGATGATAGGTGTGATCGGTTTTGCAGCAGTGGTGTATGCCAAGCTGCCTTGGTATTGTTTGCCGATGTTGGCCATGGTGCCTTTGTTCGGACGTTTGCATCCTCCGCAGTCTTGGCCTACGTGGTTACAGGCGTTAGTATGGTTGGCGATCACGGGTGCGCCAGGGTTGATCGCAGTATATTTTACATGGTCGGCGGAAGGACCTGTGCCGATTTAAATTTTTTTTCCACAATGTACGGTTAAAGGAGAGTAGCACTATGCGTAAATTGGTCTTATTGGGTATGTTGGCAACCGCGCCGCTGATGGCCACTGCGGCACCGGAATTTTTTACGTTGGATCCAACGCATACCTATCCACATTTTTCCATTTCTCACCTGGGATTTTCTACGCTGTACGGCCGCTTTGATCAATCGTCCGGCAAGGTGATGATGGATAAAGAAAATAAAACCGGGTCGGTAGAAGTAAAAATCGCCGCCGTGTCGGTCAGCACCGGCTTTCAAAAACGTGATGATCACTTGCGCTCGGCCGATTTCTTGAACGTAACGGAGTTTCCCGACATCGTTTATAAATCCACTAAAGTTGCGCTGAAGGATAAAGAAGCGACTGTCGAAGGCAATTTGACCATTATGGGTGTGACCAAACCCGTCACCTTACACGTATCCGCGATTAGTTGCGGCGAAAACCCAATGAATAAAAAATATATTTGCGGGTTTAAGGCCGATGCGAAAATCAAGCGGTCTGATTTCGGCGTGAAATACGGTTTGCCTGCCGTTGGCGACGACTTGGATTTGTGGTTTGAAGCCGAAGGTGTGCGCGACTAATACAAGTTTTTTTAGCATTAGAAAAAACGGTGCCTAACGTAATGGCGCCGTTTTTTTTAGGCCCACTGTACACGTCTGCATACACCTTGTAGGTCGCAACGCGCGCAGGTGTGAGGATCGCCCCAGGCCGGTAACGCGGCGTTGGCGGCCAGTGCTTGATGCATGTCGCACAAGCGTGTGGTGGCGTGTTGCGCGCAGGTCTCTAGGTCATCGCCGGTCAGTACGCGTTGGCTGCTGACGTTGGCGCTTTCGATGTGTAAATATTCGGCGCGCCGCACCTGGGTTGGATCCGTCTGAGTCAACACGTAGTGGATAAGTTGTATGGCCTCGCCGCTGACGATATCCGAGGCGCTGGGGATGGTGCCGGTTTTATAATCGACGATGGCCAAACCGGTAGCGTTTTTGTCTATGCGATCTATGCGGCCGTCTATTTCGCATGCCGGCAGTAACGCGCGTTTGACCTTTAGTTCTATCGCATTAACATGCCAATCTTGGGCGCGCTGCCACTGCCAATCGATATACAATGGAATCGCATTACGCCACGCGGTTAACCAACCGCGATGTTCAAAATTATCCTCTACCGCGTCGCCGTATATTTTTTCAGTGATGTGCAATAATAACGCGGTGGCCGCCGGTTTTGACGCCGTTTGATAATCACCCCGCCATGGCCCTGGCAAACCCGCTTGCGCGTGATGAAACGCTTGCAGGCAACGATGAATTAATTCGCCCTGGTCGGCCTTGGACATCGCGTCGCGCACAGATTCGGGACGTTCCAAACGCAGACCGTGGCGCGCAAAAAATTGATACGGACAATCAATTAAATGTTGATGGCTACGCGCCGAATAGCGTTGCGGCTGTAGCAGTGGCGGCAATATCGGTCGTGGTTGCTCCAGCGGAGGCGGGATCGGCGCGCGCATGCATACATCACTGTCCGGCAGCAGCGCCCAAGCGGCCAATGTCGAGGTGAGTAGACGTGTACCATAGGTTTGATGATGAAATGCATCTATACATTCTAGCCATGGGCTTTGTACCGTATCGCCCGCCTGCCCTTGGCTCCACGTGAACAAAATTGCGGGCGCGCATGACAACACCTGGCGAAACAAATATAGGCGTTGTCCGTGGTGGGTGGTGATGGCGGGCAAGCCCAATTCGCGCCGTACACGTTGATTAAAAAAACTCGGTTGCGCAGGGATGCCAGGCAGTTTATCTAAAGTGAGGCCGCCCATAATCACCGCATCAAAACGCTGATAGAGCGATTGTGCGAGGTTTAAAAGGGTTACGCCGTGGGGCACATGGGCGGGAATAAAATTATAACGTTCTATCGTGCGGCCCAGTAGAGTGCGAAATTCTTGCCAGGTGAGATTGAGTGCGGACGATTCGTTATCTAGCGACCAGGCGCGAATTTCTTCGAGCACGCGCGCGCCGGCGGCATCGTTTTCTAAGGCGTCGTACGCACCTAAGAGTTTTAAGCTGGACAATATCGCTTGGATAAATTGACGCAGCATCGCGCCACGCGGTTTGCGTAACAATGTGTGTAACGGTGCCGCTGCGGATTGCAGCGTGTCCAATACGGTTTCGATATCTTTATAGGGTGCCGAACTTTCCTGTGCGACGCGCTGGAGGCGTAATTTTAAGTGGTGCCGATAGCGGTCCAGGCCATTGTGGATATTTTCGCGGCGTATGATGTCGCGATCCAGACGATAGGCGGCCGCTTGCCATGCGTCGCGCGTGAGCTTGGAAAGTATCAAAGGAGAATGTAAAACATCCAATAGCGCGCCATGTTCGAAATCATTTTCAATACATTCCAACCAACGTTCTATCAGCGCGGCGGCGCGCGTCGTCGATAAGGCCCATCCGGAATAATCGTTAATCGCAATGCCGCTACGCTCCAGCAGGGCGCGTACGCGACGCGCCAATTGACGATCATCGGTGATGACACAGAGGCGTTGCAATCCCTTGCCGCGCCACATGCGAATTTGCAATTCGATAGTACGTGCCTCTAATTCCGCGTTGGGTGCGGCGCTCAAGCGCACTCGATCCTGAACCGGGCTGGTTGGAAATTGGTTAGCGAATTGATGCGCGCGCGCGTGCAACGGGGGTGCGCTTAGCGGGGCAAATGCGCTTTCCCAAAAGGCCTCATACGCATTGTCGGCGCCGGGCGCAGCACCCAATAAACGTTCCCATAAGGCCAATTTTTTGGCCGTCGGCGGCGCGCTATCTTGCGCTTGGCCGAGCAAAATAATTTCCGCACGACCTTGTTGCGCCAACATCTCCACCCATTGTTGTTCGGCGCGACTCCAGTGTGGATCGGGCAAGATAAAACATAGCCAGGGATTGTCCGCTTGTTGTAAAAATTGCGTCAGTTGTAAAAGATAAGCCGTATTGCTATCCAGCAACTGGGCGGCGGCCAATTGGGTATGCGCGGCGCGCCATAATGTATGGATTAATGCGGCCTCGCGCTCCAGCCCATCGTGCGTATTTGTTGCCTTGCCGTAGGCGGCGCGTAATTGATCGACAAAATCCGCATATTGAGCGGGTAATTCACTATTGTGCAAGGTCAATTGTTCAAAGAGTTGTAATAAATCGGCGGCGATCGCCCACGGATTGCCGTGATTAAATAACGCGGGATGTGGGCGCAAGGCCTCCACCAACAGTAATTCGTGCGCGGCAGGCGTGATGGTGTTGGATACAACGGTGCCGTAAGTATTAATAAAATTGCGTAGCGACGCAATCGGTAAGCCGACGAATGCAGGCGGCGCGCCTTGCGCTTGCAAGGCCGTGAGCAGGGCCTGACGGATACCGCTGGTGAGGCTGGTGTGCGGTGTTATGACGGCAACGCGATGCAGGTCCGGTAGACGCCCCCGGCAGCGTGCGACGATGCGTTGGGCAAGAAAGCTCAGCGCATCGTCGCCATAGGGCAGTCGCCACCAAGGTGGCGCATGCTCAGCGTTGGAGCAGTTTAAGTTTATCGGGTTTACCGTTCCACTCATCGGCATCCGGTGGTGCGGGTTTCTTTTTGGTGAGGACAGGCCATAGTTTGGTTAACTCCTTGTTTAATGCGATGAATTCCGTTTGATTGGCGGGGACATCGTCTTCCGATACGATGGCCTCGGCAGGACATTCGGGTTCGCATAATGTGCAGTCTATGCATTCGTCAGGATCGATCACCAAAAAATTGGGTCCTTCATGAAAACAATCGACCGGGCAGACTTCTACACAGTCCATATACTTGCATTTAATACAGTTTTCGGTGACAACAAATGTCATGGGATCACAGCTCCGCGACGAAATTGCGCTATTTTAACCTAAAATGGGCGATTGTCGCTGCCTCGTGTCAGAGAATTTACCGCCTAAATCACGCTGTATTATGGCGTCGTTCTTTATCCACGGTGTGCGCTCAGGATGGCTTGGACGCGCCCTTAGGCGTGCGCAATTGCTCCGGCAATATAGGCAGTTTGCGCACCCGCACACCAGTCGCCGCGAATATCGCATTGGCGACGGCCGGGGCCAGCGGGGGTACGCCCGGCTCACCCGCACCACTAGGGGGTTCCATACTGGGGATGATGGTTGTCTCGACCTCGGGCATTTCCGACAAGCGCAATAACGGATAATTATCAAAATTCGATTGCGCGACACGCCCATCGGCGAAGGTGATTTCGCCTTTTAGCGCGGCGGTTAAGCCGAATACGATGGCGCTTTCCATCTGCGCGCGGATGCCATCGGGATGTACGGCGAACCCGCAATCAATGGCGCAATATATTTTGTGTACGCGCAGACCGTTTGCGGACACCGATATTTCGGCGACCTGTGCGACTACGCTACCGAAACTCGCGTGTACGGCAATGCCTAGCGCGCGTCCTTTGGGTATGGGTTTCCCCCACCCTGCGGCCTTGGCCGCCGCCAATAGCACTCGCGTGTGACGCGGTTGTTCGCGCAACATGGCCAGCCGAAATTGCAACGGGTCTTGGCGCGCGGCATAGGCCAATTCGTCGATGAACGACTCGACCACAAAGGCGTTGGCCGAATGGCCGACCGAACGCCACAATCCGCAACGCACGGGGATTTGTGCGGTCACACTGCTGATGCTTTGGTTGGGGATGTTATAGGCGAGATTGCGCGCGCCTTCTACGGATTTGTTATCAAAACCGGTTTTCGCCGTCGCGCCGGGCGCTGTCGATTCGTCGATAGACGGTCCCGCGATATGGTGACGCCAGTAGGTGATTTGACCTGATTCATTGACCGCGCCTAACAATTGATGCGCGCTGGCCGGTCGATAAAAATCATGTTGTAAATCTTGTTCGCGCGTCCAAATAATTTGTACCGGGGCGTCCACGCGTTTACTGACCTCAGCGGCTTGCAGGATATCGTCGTTTTCCAGTCGGCGACCGAACCCACCGCCGAGATACGTGGTATTGATACGCACGGCGGGCGTCGTGTCGCCGAGTTTGCGCATTATTTTTTCCGAATAACGCCCAAATACACTCAAACATTTTTCGGACACCAAGTCGTAGGCCTTGGATGGCGCTTGGGTGCCCGCCCAGATGTCGCCGCCATTGGAATTGAAATGCGCAGTCGCATTGGGAGGTTCTGGCGTGGCGTGCGCTTGGTAAGGGATGAAATACTGTGCGCTAATGGTTTGCGCCGGGGGCGTATCGGCACCGAGTTTGTGTACAACGACGCCGGGCCGTGTCAATGCTGCCAGCAGCGACGTGGCAACAGTGTTTGAATTCAGCGGCGTGGAGTTGGGGCGCGGCCAGGTGAAATAAATGACGCGTAGCGCGCTCAAGGCCGTCCAAGTATCCCTTGCAACAATCGCGACGAAGGAGTCAAAGACTTGCGTCGAATGATATCCGGCGATTTTTTTTGCGGCGCGGTCATCGAATGTTTCGGCCTGAGCGCCAAAATAGGGGTTGTGTACTATGGCCGCCACTAAGCGGCCCGGTAATTGGATATCGATGCCAAATTTTATCGCGCCGCGCATTTTTAAATGGGCATCCAAGCTGGGCAGGTCGGAGCCTAATATCCGAAAGTTCGCTGGCGATTTGAGCGCGACCTCCTTAGGTGGCGCGATATGCGACGCATACAGTGCCAGTTCGCCGTAACTTAAGGTGCGTTTGGAACGCGGGTGTTTTACATGATTGTCGCGTGTAACAATTTCGTCTAAAGTAACGCCCCAACGCTGCGAGGCGGCGGTTAAAAATAACCAACGCGCCGTCGCCCCGGCGCGGCGCATGACCATCCACGCCTCACGCACACTGCTGCTGCCACCGGTAGATTGGCGGCCAAATTGGGGTTGCAGCGGGGCGCGTACCACGCGCACGTTTTGCCAGGCGGCATCGAGTTCTTCGGCCGCAAGCATGGCCAGCGATGACATAACCCCTTGGCCCATCTCCGATTCCGCAATGTAGATAGTGACAATATTATCCGTGCCCACATGCAGCCACGCGTTGGCGCGCAGGCCCGCCGCGCTAATGTCGGTTGACGTTGATACTGAAGCGATTGCACCGGTGTGCGTGCATATGCCGAGCGTGAGCCCGGAAGTGGCGACTATGCCGGTTTTGATGAAATCCCTGCGCGTCAGTTCCTTCATCTGAACATCCTCAAAGCGTGATCCCAGATTTTAATTTACCCTCTGCCCGCAACAACAATAAAATTATTCATGGATGTCGAGTTGGGATAATAACCCAAACTTAAATTTAAGCCCGGTATAAAATCGCTTCTTTATGCCCAACAGCCGACGGTTACTTCCCTACAATAGGGCAATTCTGCCGCGTTGTACATCTAAATTCACCAACGAGGTTTCCAGCTCCGTCACGCGCGCGCGTTCTTTCGCCACCACTTCCGGCGGGGCGCGATCCGCAAATCCCGGCAGCGCCAAGCGCGCCTTCAATTTTTCCAACTCTTTACCGATGCGCTCGATCTCTTTGGCTAGGCGCGCCAGTTCCGCATCTTTGTCGATCAGGCCCGCCAGTGGGATCAACACGCGCATGTCGCCGACCAATGCCGTCGCGGATTCCGGTGCGCTGTCTTGCGCGCTCAACCAGGTGATGCCTTCCAGTTTTGCCAACGCGGTCAAATAGCCGCGATATTTTTCCAAATAGTGCGCATCTTGCGCGCTGCCGTTTTGCATTAGCACGGGCAAGGGTTTGGCGGGAGAGATATTCATGCCGCTGCGGATTTTGCGCACGCCTAGGATGACTTGCTGTATCCATGTCATCTCGATTACGGCGGCGCTGTCTTGGAGATTCGCGACGATTTGCGGATAAGGCCGGTGCATGATGGTGTCACCTTGCTCGCCCGCCAGCGCCGCCACGCGTTGCCAGATTTCTTCGGTAATAAACGGCATCAGCGGGTGCGCGAGGCGCAAAATCGTCTCTAAGACCTGCACCAAGGTATGACGCGTGCCGCGCAATTCCGCCGCCGTGGATAGCGTAGAGTTCAATGTGGCCTTGGACAATTCCAAATACCAATCGCAGTATTCATTCCACACGAATTCATAAATCGCCTGCGCGGCGTGATCGAAACGATAAGTCGCAAACGCGGTGCCGGTCTCTTGCGTGGCATGTTGCAAACGCGCCAAGATCCAGCGGTCGGCGATGCTCAACACTTTTTCACCGCCCTGCGCGCCGCAGTCTTGGCCTTCGACATTCATCATCACATAGCGTGCGGCGTTCCAAATCTTATTGCAAAAATTGCGATAGCCTTCGATGCGCCCCATATCAAACTTGATATCGCGGCCGGTGGAGGCTAACGACGCAAACGTGTAGCGCAACGCATCGGTGCCGAACGCGGGGATGCCTTGCGGAAATTCCTTGCGTGTGGCCTTGTCGATTTTTTTCGCCATTTCCGGTTGCATTAAACCGGTGGTGCGTTTTTTTACTAATGTTTCGAGGTCTATACCGTCAATCAAATCGATAGGGTCGAGCACGTTGCCTTTCGATTTCGACATTTTTTGACCTTGCGAATCGCGCACCAGGCCATGTACATAAACCTCTTTAAACGGCACTTGGCCCATGAACTTCAGGCCCATCATAATCATGCGCGCGACCCAAAAGAAAATGATGTCGAAGCCCGTCACCAGCACGCTGGTCGGATAAAATGCCGGTAATTCTTTGGTCTGCTCGGGCCAACCGAGTGTCGAAAACGGCCATAATGCCGACGAAAACCAGGTGTCTAGCACGTCGTTGTCTTGCGTGAGCACGACGTATTGTGGAATATTATGTTTGCTACGCACCTCGTCTAGCGTGCGCCCAACATACAAATTACCGTTGCCGTCATACCACGCAGGGATGCGATGGCCCCACCAAATTTGCCGCGAAATACACCAGTCTTGGATGTTGCGCATCCATTCAAAATAGGTATTTTTCCAGTTGTCCGGCACGAAACGTATGTCGCCATTTTCGACGGCGCGTATCGCCGGTTCGGCCAACGGCGCGACCTTCACAAACCATTGATCGGTCAAATAGGGTTCGATCACCGCGCCGGTACGATCACCGCGCGGCACCATCAGCTTGTGTTCTTTGATCGAATCCAGCAATTCGGCCGCTTGCAGATCGTGAATAATCACGTCGCGGGCCTCGTAGCGATCCAGGCCGTGATATTTGTGCGGCGCGTTGTCGTTGATGCGTGCATCTTTGGTGAAAATATTCAGCAACGGCAATTGATGACGCTTGCCGACCTCATAGTCGTTAAAATCGTGCGCCGGGGTGATTTTTACACAACCGGTACCGAATTCTTTTTCCACATAAGCGTCGCCAATAATGGGTATTTCACGCCCACATAACGGTAGCTGTACCATCTTGCCGATCAAGTGGCGATAACGTTCGTCTTCAGGATGCACTGCGACCGCCGCGTCACCGAGCAGGGTTTCAGGGCGCGTGGTGGCCACGACCAAGTGACCGGAACCGTCGCTCAACGGATAACGGATATGCCATAAATGCCCGGCCTCTTCTTGGGCGACCACTTCCAAATCGGACACTGCCGTGTGTAATACCGGGTCCCAATTGACCAGGCGTTGCCCGCGATAGATCAGGCCCTCGTCATAGAGCTTTACAAACACCTCGGTGACGGCGTGCGACAGACCTTCGTCCATCGTAAAACGCTCGCGCGACCAATCGACCGATGTGCCCATGCGCCGCAACTGGCGGGTGATGGTGCCGCCGGATTCGGCCTTCCATGCCCACACGCGTTCGATAAATTTATCCCGCCCCAGGTCGTGGCGGGTCTGCCCCTGCGCCAACAACTGACGTTCGACCACCATTTGGGTCGCAATCCCTGCGTGATCGGTGCCGGGTTGCCATAAGGTGTTGTGGCCCTGCATGCGGTGATAGCGGATCAGCGCGTCCATCAAGGTGTCTTGAAACGCATGGCCCATGTGCAGGCTGCCCGTCACATTCGGCGGCGGGATCATGATGCAATAGGGGGTGCCGTGGCCCGAAGGGGCAAAATAGCCGGATTTTTCCCAGGTGTCATACCAAGGTTGTTCGATGGCGTGGGGCAGGTAAGTCTTATCCATGGTGCTTGACAGTGGCCGATTTTTAAAGGGTTAGGAAGCCATAGCTTACCGGATTGGGCGGGGGAATTCACCTGTTTGTGTGTGGGGTGTGGGTGCCTAGAACGGCTCGCGGCCGGGCGTCACCCACATTTGTAGCGTAGGGCAGGGCTGTCCCATTAAAAATTCTGATTCAATATAAATTGTAGAGATGCGTTTC
>CAKKRP010000017.1 GCA_919902765.1 Gammaproteobacteria bacterium
TGCATTACAGCAAGCAGTTCTATGATAAAAATCACCACTGCATCTTTTGCTCCTTGATCGACGAGGCCTTGACTTATGAGGCCACGATCTATGATAGAGAATCGGGCCAAATAAAACGCAAAATCAATGTCGGGCAATACGTCATAGAAAGAGGCCAACGATTTATCGCCATCAAACCGTTTGCCAGCCGCTATGAATGGGAGATACACATCTTACCGCTTGCTCACCAAGCCGATTTTTTACATATGGGCGATGCGGATCGCGCGGATTGCGCGCGCGTCATACAACGCACCATGGCCCGTTTGGAGTCGTTATTGGGCGGCGTACAATACAATTTCTTTTTGCATTCGTTGCCGCATGATCCGGAATTTCGTGATCACACGCATAGCTATCACTGGCATATTGAAATATGTCCGCGCACCAGCATTCCCACTGGGTTTGAATTGGGGTCGGGATTATTCGTGAACACGGTCAGCCCTGAAGAGGCGGCTGAACGTTTACGGGGGGTACACTTAGACATTCTGTAACCTCACCAAAAACTTTCGTACAAAAAAGCCCCGCAACGCGGGGCTTTTTAATCCCTAGACTGAAAAATTTTCTATGGCACGCTACTACTCCAGACCTTGTAATCCATACTAAACTGCTGCCGCACCACTTGTTTCCAAACGGCGGTCGCCTTGCTACCGGCACCAACGCCGACACGTGGATTTAATGCGTAGCCGTCAGTGTCGATGGTGTAGGACACGATCAACTCCGGTGACTGATTCCAACCGATATCAGGCCCGGTTTTATGATAATGATTTGACAATACGCGACTGGTAATGCCATCTGTCGCCAGCCACACCGCCGTAACATGCCCCGCATCATCTAACATAATAGATGGCTCAGTCTCGTCCACGGCCGACATTGAGGCCTCCGCGCTGGACATTGAAACATGCATGGGTTCGCCCCACGTCAATGCACCACTAGCATAGAAATTTGAAAATACGTGATATGCGGTGTTGCCGTTCATCACTTCTTTTTCAGTCCATACCACCAACACGTCACCGGTGCGATTATATGCCACTGCCGGCACGCCGACGATCTGATCCTTCATTAACACGTTGTAATCTATATTGACCCACGCGCTCCAACTTCCATCAATATATTCCGAGGCCGCTAACGCGCCCCCTTGCGCCAACCCGCCACCATCGGTGTGCAATACCATCAGTGGCAATCCCGGCTCACCATGTACGGCAACGTTCAGCGCTAGCGGCGTTGCGCCGGTATAGACGGTTGGCCCGCTCTGGATCGCCGACCACACGCTATCCACTCCGTTGTTGATGCTGGCATGTGTCTTCCATTCCCCTTGCGGCAGCACCCCAGACATATGCAACCATGCGACGGTGAGGTTTCCATCGGCATCCATGGCAACCGCTGGCTCCATCGCAAAGCCATCCGTCACACTCAAGGTTTGCTCGGCCATCCAACTCGCCGCGACCGTACCGCTGGCCGGTATATAGCGCCTGACATGTAAATCATTTCCAGTGGCCCAATACACCACCGCATGACCCGCTGTGCTTACCAACAGTTGATAGCTGTCCGGACCGGTAGCCCCGGATTTTTCAGGCGTACCCCATGCAGTGCCGTTGAATTTATTAAAATACACATCTGCGCCATACAGCCAAATGGCATAGGCCTCGCCGTTGGCGCCGAACGTCTTGACTTGAGCGATATCGGAGGTCTTGCTTTGCGCAGCAGGCACCGGGTTTTTACTTGCCCAAGACACCGCCGCCGCATCGTAACGCTGCACGATATCTTCGCCGTTCGTGAATTTGCCGGTCGCATAATTAAAACCGGTGTTCTTACGCAAGGATAAAAAGCCCGAACCATTTTCACTCCACGCGAGCTCAGGGCCATGTACCAAGGTCAAAGTATTACTAGGTGCATTGATAGTCACCACATTGACGGGCACACCCCACGTGCCATTGATGACACCTCCACCCCCAGGGCTACCGCCGCCGCTATTCCCGCCATTGACGGCAGGACGCCATGCGACGGTGCTGTGACAGGTATCGCACGCCGCCGTCGTAGCCGCATGATTCGGACCCTTGCTCGATATACCTGCGTAAGCCCCGCCGTGACAGTCTGCACACCCCGCCGTCGTTTGCGTGTGGTCAAATCCCAAAATAGGCGCAAATGCCGTCACTCTATGACACTTGTCGCACCCATCGCTGGCCGGTACATGGGTGGCGGGTTTGCCCTTAATCGCGCCCAACGCGCCACTATGACAACTTACGCACGTACCCAGTACTTGCGCGTGGTCTATCGCTATAGGCAACCACGTCGGCAACTTGTTTGCACCCACAGGTGCCGTATGGCATGCGTTACACATATCGCTAGCGAGGATATGTGTAGCAGGTTTGCCGCGTACTACCGTCGCCGCTGCATCCGTGTGACAAGTCACACAATCGCCCAACACTTCGGCGTGATCGACAAAAACCACGGGTTTCCATACTTCTGCACTATGGCATGCGCTACATTTGTCTGCCGCTGCAATATGCGTCAGCGGTTTACCACGCGCCGCTACATTATTATGACAAGAAACACAAGTACCATTTACCGCCGCATGGTCAACCTTGACGGCGGGTTTCCATTTAACGACTGCATGGCACGCTGCGCAGGTGTCTTGTGTATTAATATGGGTCAGCGGTTTGCCGCGCGCGGCGGCGCCATTGTGACAAGATACGCAATTGTCGATAAAACCCGCGTGTCCCGGCGGAATCGGCGAGGCAGGTGGCGGTGGCGGGCTGGAGCCCACGACCACATCCACCGCTTGTCCTTGCTGCGTGCCTTTGGTGCTAGACCAAATTGCGTAATCCGTTTTGGTAGCGGAACTTGTCGCTTGCCGCCACACGACGACCAAACCATTGCTATCGTTTAACGCGATTTGCGGCTGCTCGACTTTGACGCCACGCGTATTGTAAAAGGCCACTAAATCGGCGGCCGCAGGCCACACCGGATTAGCCGCGAAATCCGTATACGCCACCAATACCTCGCTGGTTAAGGACGTATCCTCCGCCCATGTCAGCGCGATCACTTTGGATGCATTGAGTTTCACGTGCGGGGTATGCACGACAGACGCGATGGCACCATTGGCGCCATCTACGAGGCGGCCCAGGGCGCTGACGCGCCGCACTTGATTCCAACCCTTGCTTGGCGAATAAGTACGCGCATAAATCCCATTTACCGCGAGTGTGCCGACGACTGACTCTTCACGCCACGCCGCCACCGCATTACCCATATCATCAAAACTTACGCTAAAATCACTGCCCGCCTTGCGGGATGCACGTTGGGCGGTATCAAATGGGCGTGCGCCCATCCAACCATTGGTCGCATCGTACGTCGCAATATGTAAGGCGCCAGCGTTTGCGGATTCACCCGCAAAATACACTAATTGCGCGCGACCCGACGTGTTATCGACCAGGAGTTGCGGGTTCGCAAGCGTATTCACCGCACCGCCCGCAGTACCGATCGTCACGGGCGTACTCCAGCCCGATGCGGTGTACGCTGCCGCCCACAACCCCAACACGCCGGCAGCACTCGTTTCCGTCCAAGCCACGGCGACCGTGCCCGGCGTGGTCACAGGGGGCGTGCCGGTATCGGTTACACTCTGAAACATCACCGGGCGCGCCAAATTTATATCTACCGCACTGCGCACTAAACTTTTGTCTTCCACCGCCCATTCCGTGCCGTTAAAACGCGCGATATTCAGTGTTGTACTGCCATTTGCGGAATCCACACTACCGACCACTAAGGCGGTACTATCGTCGCTAGAATTGACCGGCGCGGCCCAATTTCCGGCACCGATGTTAGTCGCGGCAGCATCCCAACCTGCACCTGATTCGTAGCGATTCACCATGATGTCGGCACCCTGCCGCCAGGTCGCATAAACATTGCCGCGATAGCGATTGACCGCGAATTCAAACATCGAGGCGTCTGCTAAATTCGCCCCGTTATCGCTAGGTTGGGTCACGGCCCACGGTTGCGGCGCGATGTATTTATAGGCGGCGTTATGACCATCGGTGTATAAACCCGTTTGAATATCGAGGTCGGTCAACAACCGCCAACTGACAAAGGCGTTGCCTTGTCCGTCGCCCACCAATTGCGGCCCGCGCAACATATCGGAGGACTCGTTCGATGCGCTCTCGCTAGCAAGTTTGGTAGGCACCGACCACGCACCTGCGATGCGGACACGGGCCGTTAGACTGGACGGATCTTCATCCGCTGCGATTCTGCCGGACGTGGGCGGCGATCCTAGACCACATCCTGAAATCAATACTGCAATTAGTGCGTTTAGGCCTAAAAACCGCCACGATATTGCGCGAAAATAAAACGACATGTCACCCCTCCATAGCAGACGAATCGGAGAACTATAGCCCCACATACTATGAACAGAGTTTACACGACTGAGGAATTCACAGGTGCTCGCTGTTCAGAAGTATAATTTTATACCACTATCCAGCCGCAAACTTAAATAACACTTTCGTTGACGCATACGCGAGGGTCTAGCAAACACATTTTGCGAACATGGCGGTTCGAAAAATGGCAGCACGTCCCTGTGCCGCACAAAGCCCTGAATTTGTCAGAGCATTAAGATTATATACGCAATTTAGAAAAGTAAAAGGTGGATTTTCAATTTATTAACTTTTCACCAACTCGCTCGTATCTTTTGTGAGGAAATATCGACACAGTATAATTTCCGTCTGGACAACATCAATGCGTTTTTAAAACTGTATCACTCACGCGCTAACACCGCACAGTAAAATCCATCCGTCGCGTGCCGATGCGGCAATAACGTCAAACTCCCGTCGTTCACAGTCTGTTGCGGAATTGCGACCGCCTGGCGTGCCAATAGCGTCGCAATATCCAGCATATGAAATTGCGGATGTTGCTCCAAAAAGGCGCGCACTATCTCACCGTTTTCCGCGTGCAATAGGCTGCACGTACTGTAGATCAACCGCCCCCCGGATTTCACATAATTTGCGGCTTCCGCGAGGATTTGAGATTGTGCCGCGTTCAAATGCGTTAAATCGATATCACGCCATTTAATATCAGGGTTGCGGCGCACCGTACCGGTGCCAGAGCAAGGCGCATCCACCAGCACGCGGTCCGCCTGCCCCCAACGCCTGGATAATTCCTCCGCTTGTTCCGCATGCCAGGGCACCACGCGAATATTGTCGAGACCGGCGCGTACATAACGCGGTTTGATCTGACTCAAGCGCCGCTCGTTCACGTCCATTGCAATCACTTCGCCGGTGTTTTCCATCAATGTCGCAAGATGTAAGGCCTTGCCACCCCCGCCGGCGCAAAAATCCACGATGCGTTGACGACGCTTTGGTTCGACGGCATACGCTAACAATTGACTGCCTTCGTCCTGCAATTCGAACAACCCGTCGCGAAATGCGCGCGTGTTAAATAACGCGCCGCGTTGCGCGCATCGCAATCCCACGGGAGAATAGGGCGTCGGCGCGGTGTCTATCGCCTCGGCTGACAAGGCCGCTTGCGTTTTTTCGCGCGTCGCCTTATGCGTATTGACGCGCATATCGACGGGCGCGGGACGATTGAGCGCCGTCGCCAGCAAAATGGTTTCCGGTTCACCGAATTGCCGCACTAACGCGTCGCATAAACTATCCGGCAAATTCAACCGCACGGCCAACGGCCAAGTCGTGTGATCGCGACCGCGCAAGGCCTCCACCCACGCGAAAACATCCGGCGCAAAATGCGTATCCGCGATGGCGCGCGCGCTCCACCCGCTTTCTTTTACCAAGTAGGCCACCACCATACGCTGACAACGCTCGGATAAAAGTTGCGACGATTCAACTCCGCCCCAGCCTTCCAAGGTGCGGCGCGCGCGCAAGCAACCGTAGACGGCCTCGGCGACGAATCCGCGATCGCGTGCGCCCATATTGCGATTGGCGCGAAAATGTTGTTCCAATACACGGTCCGCAGGCACGCGTCCCGTTAAGATTGCCGCCAACAGTTGCGCCACGGCAACCAGGTGTTGGGAACGCAAAACCGGCTTCATATCGTGTGCGTCTCCGCGATCATAAAATGTTCATCTTCCTGCCAATAACGCAGGTGTTCGGGCGCTGCGCTCAACACCACCGTTTCGCCTAAACGCGGCACGACAAAACGCCATGTCTGCAAGACATATAAATGCGTCCCGTCCGCAGTCACACACGTCAGCTCACGCACGGGGCCTAGATCGGTAATATGGCGCAGAGTAGCGTGCAATAAACCCGGTGACGCCGCAGCGATAGTCAGATGTTCGGGCCGTACACCGACCCAGCCGCCACGCCCCTCGCGCGCATGCACGGCGAGTGCGCCCCATGCGCCGTACGCGATCCCGGCGCGTAGGTGTTTTACCGGCAATAAATTTTTCCACCCGACAATTTCGGCGACGCGGAGTGTCGCGGGTTGTGCAAACACTTCTTCCACAACACCGGATTGCAATACCCTTCCGTCATCCAACACATACACTTGCGCAGCCAGTTGCCGCACCTCGTCCAAATCGTGACTGACTAATAAAATCGGAAATTGCGTGCGTTCAACCAATTCGCGCAATTCCACACGCAAGCGGTGCCGCAACGCAAAATCCACGGCTGAAAATGGCTCGTCCAAAAGCAATAATTGCGGCTCCATCGCCAACGCGCGTCCTAAAGCGACACGCTGACGTTGACCGCCGGAAAGCTGCGCCGGATAGTGCCCCGCCACGCGCACCAAATCCAAACGTTCCAGCCAGTTATTCACCTGCATTTGGCGTTGCGCAGCGGGTACGCCATAACCGATATTTTGCGCCACGGTGTAGTGATCGAACAACGCGTAATCCTGAAATACTACGCCACAGCGCCGACGTTGCGGCGACAGCCATATCCGTCGCACCGTGTCGCACCAAGTTTGTTCGGCATGCCGTATATTTCCGCGCGTAGGCGTTTGCAAACCCGCCAGGGCGCGTAATATCGTGGATTTACCGCTGCCTGAAGGCCCCAATAAAGCGGTGATCGCCCCAGCCGTGAGTTCGATATTGACATCCAATTCAAACGCGCCGCGTTGCAACGCCAACGCCGCTTGTATATGGCTCATCGCCACCACCCCGCTTGCCTACGATTCCAACTGTACACCGCCAGCAACACAATGAATGAAAATACAATCATCGCGGCGGAAAGACGATGCGCGGCTTGGTAATTGAGCGTTTCCACTTGCTCATAAATCGCGATCGAAATCACCTGCGTTTCTCCCGCAATATTGCCGCCTACCATCAGCACTACGCCGAACTCGCCCACCGTGTGCGCAAATCCCAATACCGCAGCGATCAAAAATCCACGGCGCGCCTGCGGCACGGCGATATTCCAAAAGGCGCGCCAAGGCGATGCGCCCAAGGTCCACGCCGCCTCCAATGTGTGCCGATCTAATGATTCAAACGCGGCTTGCAACGGTTGCACAACAAAGGGCAATGAATACAAACACGAGGCGATGACCAAGCCGCTAAACGTAAATGCCAACGGATGGCCTAGCCAATTTATCCATAGATCGCCCAACGGCCCCTGCGGCCCCAACACGATCAATAAATAAAATCCCAACACCGTGGGTGGCAACACTAAGGGCAAGGCCACAATTGCCTCTATCGCTAATTTACCGCGACTCCCGTGCTGGGCAAGCCACCACGCCAAGGGCACGCCTATCACGAATAAGATCGCGGTAGTTGTACCGGCAAGACGCAATGTCGTTATTACGGCCGCCAAAATCGCTTCGTCCACGCCTCATTCCTCGCTGCTGTAACCGTAATTTTCGCTGATTTTTTTGCGCACTTCCGGGGTCCGTAAAAACTCCAACCAATGTCGCGCTACGGAATTTTTTTCCGCGCGCTTTAATAATATCGCCTGCTGTCGCAACGGTGGATACAGATCGCTGGGCACGCGCCAATAGCCGTCGCGTATGCCCGCTTCACGCAGTTGCGCAAGCGCGACAAATCCGAATTGGGCATTGCCGGTAGCCACGTATTGATAGGTTTGTGAAATATTTTCGCCCTGTATAATTCGCCATTGCGTGCTGTTTATACCCAATGCGCGCAACACCGCGTGCGCCGCCGCCCCATAAGGTGCGGTCTTGGGATTGGCGATGGCCAGCGTCAAACCGCGCCGCGCGCGTAATATCTCAGCGCCATCGCCGTCGAGATCGCGCGCATGCGTGGTGGTCCATAATACCAGCGTCCCGATCGCATAGGTAAAACGTGTGCCAGCCACACCCAAGCCCTGTTGTTCGAGACGCCGGGGTTCATCGACATTGGCGGCGAGCAAGATATCGAACGGTGCGCCGTTGATGATTTGGGTATAGAGCATGCCGGTAGAGCCCGCGCTCAGCGCCACGGTGTCGCCATATAGGCGCGTAAACTCGGCCGCCAAGGCGCGCGCCGGCGCTAGAAAATTGCTCGCCACGGCAACCCGCGCCGTCGCCGCGACCGCAGGTTGGCAGAACCCTACAACGCCACTCAACACCAAAATTAAAACGAGGTTTTGCATTTGTCCCTTACCACTCACCCATCGCACCACGATAGTGCGTTGTTATTGCATCTTGTTACAAATTGCACCAAATATGTACAACGTTTACCAACCATATACATAACTAATTGTTTTTATAATACTTATTAACTGGCACGCTGCATGCTAGCCGCCCCGCAATGATCACCATCGGAGAGCTACCATGTCTGTGGAAACCCTGATCGCGGGGAATAATGTCCTATTTTTGTTGTTGGGCGCCATTATGGTGCTCGCGATGCACGCCGGTTTTGCGTTTTTAGAACTGGGCACCGTGCGGCGCAAAAATCAGGTCAACGCCCTGGTCAAGATTATGGCCGATTTATCAGTTTCCACATTAGCCTATTTTTTCATCGGCTATACCCTCGCCTATGGTCAAAACTTCTTCGGCGACGCCCAGCAATTGACGCAAAAAAACGGTTACGATTTAGTGAAGTTTTTCTTTCTGCTGACGTTTGCGGCCGCTATTCCCGCCATTATTTCCGGCGGTATCGCCGAACGCGCGCGTTTTTATCCGCAACTCGCCGCCACCGGCCTGCTGGTCGGATTGGTGTATCCATTTTACGAGGGAATCGCCTGGAACGGCAATCTGGGATTCCAAGATTGGCTTAATGCGGCGACCGGCGCAAAATTCCATGACTTTGCGGGTTCTGTAGTCGTACACGCCATGGGCGGCTGGATCGCGCTGGTGGCGGTGATGTTATTAGGCCCGCGCCACGGTCGCTATGGTAAAGACGGCGTTATCTACGCCCATCCTCCTTCCAATATCCCGTTCCTTGCGTTAGGCGCATGGATACTCACCGTTGGTTGGTTTGGTTTCAATGTCATGTCGGCGCAAACCATAGACGCGATCAGCGGCCTGGTCGCGGTTAATTCATTAATGGCAATGGTGGGCGGCACCTTGGTGGCCTTAGTCGTGGGCAAAAACGACCCAGGCTTTTTGCACAACGGGCCTTTGGCTGGATTGGTCGCAGTGTGCGCCGGATCGGATATCATGCACCCAATTGGTGCGTTGATCACCGGGGCCGTCGCTGGAGGGATGTTTGTTTGGTTATTCACGCTGACCCAAAATCGCTGGAAAATCGATGACGTACTGGGCGTTTGGCCATTGCACGGCCTATGCGGCACCTGGGGGGGCATCGCCGCCGGTATATTTGGCCTCAAGTCCTTGGGCGGTATGGGCGGGGTATCCTTCAGCGCGCAATTGATGGGTACCGGGCTGGCGATCGTCGTTGCCTTACTCGGCGGATTAGTTGTCTATGGCGCGTTAAAGGCCTTGGTCGGTCTGCGCTTGAATAAAGAACAAGAATACGAAGGCGCGGATTTGAGCATCCACAAAATACAGTCTACGCCGGAATATGATCGTTAAAAGAATTAAGGTATACTCCCCCCCACTCAGGTGTCCCCCCACGGTATTTGCCTTAAGGGATTAAACGGGAAGTGGGTGCGTCCTTGCGACTAACCCCACGCTGCCCCCGCAACGGTAAACGAGTTCAACCAGCACACGCCACTGCGCAAGCGGGAAGGCGCTGGGCCTAAGACCTGATGATTAGGCTTAGCTCGTCAGCCCGGAGACCGGCCTGAGCAAATTGTTACTCGGCATTGCGGAGGGCGATGCGCGCGGTTGGCCTTGCTCATCTCATCGCTCCCGTGCCACCTCTCCGTCATCACGGAGGACCTATGTTTAGCCGTCATGCATTTCATGTTCTGCGAGGTATTGCGTGAATCCTCCAGACAATAAACATCGCGTGCGTATGCAACGCAAAAAAGAGCATATCGACACGCGCATCGCCGAGGCCAATATTGATCGCGGCGTCATTGTCGTCAACACCGGCAACGGCAAAGGCAAAAGCAGTTCCGCATTTGGGATGGTGGCGCGCGCGTTAGGACACGACATGCGCGTCGCCGTCATACAATTTATCAAAGGCTCGTTTTCGACCGGAGAAGAGACCTTTTTTAGGGGTTTTCCGGCAGTCGATTATCATGTGATGGGTGAAGGGTATACCTGGGACACGCAAGATCGCGAACGCGACACGCGCACCGCGATGACGGCTTGGCATAAAGCCAATGAATTTTTGGTCAATCCCAAAATCTCGTTAATCGTTTTGGATGAACTCAATATCGCGCTCAAACATCGCTATATTCCAGTCAGCGATGTCATCAGCGCGCTGCGAATTCGTCCGCCACATCAACACGTGGTGATTACCGGCCGCGCGGCCCCGCAGGAAATTATCGATGTCGCCGACACGGTGACGGAAATGCAAGATATTAAACATGCGTTTCGCGCTGGCGTCACTGCGCAACTTGGCATTGAATTGTAAACAATGTTCAATTTTCTAATCATCATCGCGGCCTTAGTACTGGATCGTTGGTTGGGCGAACCGGCGCGCTGGCACCCATTGGTAGGATTCGGGCGTTTTGCGCAGCGCGTCGAACACGCGTTATATGGACAGCACGATACGCAGCGCCGCTGGCGCGGCACGCTCGCCGTATTGATAGTCGTAACTCCCGTCATCGCCGTCGCAGTTGTATTGGGCACCTCCACTTGGCACGCCGTTACGGATATATTTTTATTGTATCTCGTCATCGGCTGGCGCAGCCTGGAAGATCATGCACAGAGGGTTTTGCTGGCATTAGATCAACATGATTTAAACGCGGCGCGTGTCGCCGTTGGCATGATAGTGAGCCGCGACACGCGCGCGTTATCGACACAAGATATCAGCACGGCCACCGTAGAATCCGTGTTGGAAAACGGGAATGACGCCCTCTTCGGCGCGCTGTTTTGGTTTCTTATTTTGGGTGCGCCAGGGGCCGTCACCTATCGCTTAATCAACACCTTGGATGCGATGTGGGGATACAAAAACACGCGCTATTTACACTTCGGATGGGCCGCCGCGCGCCTCGACGACGCGCTGAATTATGTCCCGGCGCGCCTAACAGCGCTCGCGTATAGCCTGGCCGGGGACGTGCGCGCGGGCTTCGCTTGTTGGCGTAGGCAAGGCGGATCATGGAAAAGCCCGAATGCCGGACCGGTGATGGCGGCAGGTGCAGGCAGCCTAGGCGTGACGTTGGGTGGCACCGCGATTTACCACGGGATTGCACAATCACGCCCGGCCCTAGGCCTTGGTCGTGCGGCCTGCGCATCGGATATTTCCGGCGCGTTAAAATTATTACGCCGCGCGCTGGTAGGGTGGTTAGCGACAATCGCTTTGGTGATACAACTGCGGTATTTTTATGTCCAATATTGAACATACTCCACTCTTGCACCACGGCGGCCGCCTACGCGCTGCCGCCGCGCGCTACCGCATTCCGTTGACGGACTGGTTAGATCTATCCACCGGTATCAACCCGCGCGGCTGGCCGGTACCAACCATTCCCGCCGAACTATGGCAGCGCTTGCCCGAAGACGACGACGCATTAGAAGAATCCGCGCGCGCGTATTATGATTGCAGCGATGTCTTGCCAACGGCGGGTTCGCAAGCCGCGTTACAACTATTGCCGCGTCTGCGGGCGGCCAGTCGCGTGGGCGTATTGCATCCGAGTTATCAAGAACATGCATACGCATGGCGGATGGCGGGCCATACCGTACACGAGTTCACACCTGACCGCTTGGAACTGGCAATTCCACGCCTCGATGTCGTCATCCTCGTCAATCCCAACAATCCCAGTGGCGAGTGTTTTGATCGTGAAACCCTCCTCGCCTGGCATCATGCGCTGGCATTGCGCGGCGGTTGGTTGATCATCGACGAGGCGTTTATGGATGCGACGCCACACCTGAGTATGGCGCCCTATTGCCATGCGCCAGGATTAATTGTGCTGCGTTCGCTGGGAAAATTTTTCGGCTTAGCGGGCGCGCGCGTAGGTTTCGTATGTGCCGAAAACAATATACTTGATCCATTGCGTGTACGCTTAGGCCCTTGGCCTATCGCATCGCCAGCACGTTGGATAGCGATCAAGGCGCTCAGCGACTCCCCGTGGCAACGCGCTGCACGTGATTATTTGCATACATCGACATGGCATCTCGCTCAATTGTTGTCGGATCACGCACATGCTCCCCATGGCGGCAGCGCATTTTTTCAATGGCATTGCAGCGATGATGCGCAGGTTTTACATGAGCGACTTGCGCAACAAGGCATACTCACACGTTTTTTCGATCATCCGAAAAGCATACGTTGCGGGCTACCGCAAGATGTATCGGCCTGGCGCCGCCTGACATCCGCATTAAAAAACGCTGTTCAATAATGCCGCAGACGAATAAAACATTGATGATACAAGGCACGACCTCCGATGCAGGCAAGAGCACGGTGGTCACGGGTCTGTGCCGCGCATTACTGCGGCGTGGGCTGCGTGTCGCGCCCTTTAAACCGCAGAATATGGCGTTGAACAGCGCCGTCACCTCGGACGGCGGAGAAATCGGCCGTGCCCAAGCGGTGCAGGCCCACGCCGCCGGTTTAGAACCGCATACCGACATGAATCCGGTGTTATTAAAGCCTACCACCGATCAAGGCGCGCAAATTATTCTGCACGGTCACGCTATCGGCACGATGCGTGCGCTGGAATATCACGCCTATAAACCGTTAGCAATGCAGGCCGTCATGAGCTCTTATGCGCGGTTAACGCAGCGTTATGAAACGATTCTTGTAGAAGGCGCGGGTTCTCCGGCGGAAATTAACCTACGCGTCAATGATATCGCCAATATGGGCTTCGCCGAGGCCGTGGATTGTCCGGTGATTTTGGTGGCGGACATCGATCGTGGCGGCGTGTTTGCGCATATCGTGGGCACGCTCGCATTGCTCAGCGATTCCGAGCGTACGCGCATTATTGGCGTGATTATCAATCGTTTTCGCGGCGATCTCGCCTTATTGCAACCCGGATTGGAGTGGTTGGAGCAGGAAATTCACAAACCGGTGTTAGGCGTGCTGCCGTATTTGCCGAATTTATATCTGGAGGCGGAGGATAGCGTGGCGTTGCGCACCGCCCATACACCGCCGCACACCACGCCACGTTTACGCGTCATCGTGCCGGCCCTGCCACGCATCAGCAATCACACGGATTTCGACGCATTGCGCCTGCACTCGCGCGTAAACTTGCAATTTACCGGCGCACACACAACTATTCCTGACGCCGATTTAATCATATTGCCCGGATCAAAAGCGGTGCGTCAAGATCTGGCGTGGTTGCGGGAAAACGCATGGGATCGCGCTATTGCGCGGCATTTGCGCTACCACGGCAAGCTCATCGGCCTATGTGGCGGCATGCAAATGTTGGGGCGGCTCATTCATGATCCGCACGGATTAGAAGGCGTCGCGGGCAGCAGCCCCGGGCTTGGTTTGCTGGATTTTGAAACCACATTAGAACATGCAAAACAATTGCGCCAAGTCAACGGATCGTTATGCCTAGGTGCGGCGCCTGTGCAAGGTTATGAGATACACATGGGCGTCACGCGCGGCCCAGCCCTGGAATTTCCGGCGGTGCGTTTGGCCACGCACAACGACGGCGCGATCAGCGCGGATGGGCAAATTATCGGCAGTTATATACACGGTTTATTCGATCATCCCGAGGCTTGCAAGGCCTTGCTGGCCTGGGCGGGCGACACGTCCGGCACGGCCTTGGATATGGCGCTGTTGCGCGATCAACACATTGATGCGCTCGCGGATATGCTGGAACAACACCTTGATATCGACGCACTGATCAACTCAATGCGCAATTTCAATTTAAAAAAATATGCGGCGATCAGCGCATGAAAACCTTGATACTCGGCGGCGTACGTTCAGGAAAAAGCCGTTTGGCGGAAAACATAGCGCTGGCCAGCGGCCTGGATGTCGTGTATATCGCAACCGCTTTGGCTCTTGACGACGCCATGCAAACGCGCATAGAGACGCATCGCACGCGTCGCCCCGGCGCGTGGCATACGCTGGAAGAACCCTACGCGCTGACCGACACATTATCGGAAATCGCGCATCCTGAAAAATGCATCATTGTCGATTGCCTTACGTTGTGGTTAACCAATTTACTGCTGCGCGAAGATCCTGCGCGCTTAAAAAACGATCTCGAACATTTGTATACAGGGTTGCCAAAACTGGCTGGCACTCTCATTTTTGTCAGCAATGAAACCAGCCTCGGCATCACCCCTATGGGCGAGTTGACGCGCCTATTTGGCGATACCGCAGGCATTATGCATCAACAATTGGCAGCGCTGTGCGACCGCGTGATACTCACCGTCGCGGGCCTGCCACTAACTTTGAAAGGTGAGTCAATATGAATAATGATATCGCGTGGTTGACCATGCCGACGGCCGTACTTGACGAAAAATCGCGCACCGCCGCCTACCAACGTCAACAAGTATTGACCAAACCGGCGGGTTCGCTGGGTCAATTAGAATCGCTGGCCATACGCTTGGCGGCCATGCAACAAACCGCTGCTCCTACACTCACCTATGTCACGATTGCGGTGTTCGCGGGCGATCACGGCGTGGCCAACGAAGGCGTATCACTGTTTCCGCAGGCCGTGACCGCCGAAATGGTACGCAATTTTGCGCGCGGTGGTGCGGCCATCAGCGTGTTGGCGCGTCAACTCGACGCGTCATTGGAAGTGATTAATCTGGGCACTGTGTTGCCTATCGAATCGCTGACCGGCGTGCGCCATTACGACCTGGGTCCCGGCACGGCCAATTTCACACACGCACCTGCGATGACAGAACATCAATTGGCGCGCGCGCTCCACGCCGGTCGTCATGCCGTGGAACGCGCTAAATTAAACAATGTTCAATTATTTATCGCAGGCGATATGGGCATAGGCAACACCACCGCCACCACCGCACTGGCCAGCGCGTTATTAAATCAAACGCCAGCGACGCTCAACGGCCCCGGCACCGGCCTAGACGCCAGCGGTGTCGCGCACAAGACCCAAGTGATACAACGCGCCCTGGATTTGCACCTCCCCCATATCAACAGTCCACTCGAGGCCTTGCGGCGCTTGGGTGGATTTGAAATCGCCGCCATGACAGGCGCCTATATCGCATGCGCGCAACTGGGAATACCGATATTGGTCGATGGTTTCATTGCCACTGGCGCCGCGCTGGTCGCCGCGCGCATTCAACCCGCTGCACGCGACTGGATGTTATTCGCGCACGCCTCGGCGGAACCAGGCCATAAAATGTTAGTGCAGGCCTTAGACGCCCAACCGATTTTAAACTTAGGCATGCGGTTGGGCGAAGGCAGCGGCGCGGCGGTCGCGGTGCCCTTGTTAAGACTCGCCTGCGCGTTGCATAATGAAATGGCTACGTTCGCCGAAGCGGGCGTGTCGGAAAAACATTCATAGTCGCGGCAAATTCAACCGCGTTCGTTTCTTCGGTAGATTTCTTTATCGACCCCCTGCGTCCGCGCGGGGGTCATAACAGGAAAGTTCAACGTGCGTATATTTTACCCTTTACTGTTCGCGCTACAATTTTTAACACGCTTACCCGTGCGCCTGTCACATTTGCCGGACAATAAAATCATCGGCCGTTCGCTGATGTATTACCCATTGGTGGGCTTATTGATCGGTTCGTGCTTGAGTGCATTGCACTACGGGTTGCTGAGCATTGCCGCTCCGAATATATTGCGCGCGGCGATAGAAGTGACCTGCTGGGTGTTGATCACCGGCGCACTCCACCTCGACGGACTTGCGGATATGGTAGACGCCTGGGCAGGTGGACGCGGCAATCGACAACGTACACTGGACATCATGAAAGACCCCACCAGCGGTCCGATGGGCGTGAGCGCCTTGATGTTGATCTTGCTGCTCAAATTTTCGGTATTGAACAATATATTTTATTCACAATGGTATATTTTACTACTGACACCCTTCGTCGCACGTTGCGCGCTGGTGTGGCTTTTTGTCTCTATGCCCTATGTGCGGCGCGGCGGACTCGGCGAGGCCTTGTCTCGACATGCACCAAAACGTAGCGCCAAAGTGCTTGCATTTATCTGTGTCGCCGGTGCTTTAGCATTGTTTAAAATCCCTGCGGCGCTACTCCTTGCGAGCACGCTATTGGTGTACGCGATTTTCAGCTACACCCTACGCAGCCGTATCGGCGGCACCACGGGCGACACGGCAGGGGCGTTGGTGGAAATCGTGGAAACCGTTGCTCTGGTGGTCGCTACGCTAGCATTGCCAATCATAAACCGTTCGCTTTCGCTATAAAGCGAGCTGGAAAGCGTGTTTTTATTTGGACCCAATTCATTGTCATGCCCTCCAAACTTTAATCACTCGCCCACCCTGCCGACCACATCGGCGTAAATATTTTTGACCGGGATTGCAAATCCTATGGATGCAAAATCAACGGTGTCACCGTCTTGATAATGGATCATATGCGCTAGCCCATGCTCAAACTGATAGCGTGTCACTTCCACACGATCCTGCGCGACGGTAAAATATTCCGCTAACGATGGGAGCGTGCTATAGGCCGAGAGTTTTTCAAGCTTATCCCGCGTCTCTGTTGATGGCGATAGCACTTCGATAATCAGCACGGGTTTGTCTCTAAAATATTCGCTAGCGGGATTTTTTTCACACGATACCACTACGTCAGGGTAGTAAAAGCGGTCGATCAGTTTTGTTTGGATACGCACCTTCATGTCAGAGATGTAAACCTGGCACGGCCGACCCTTAAGGTGCCGCCTGATTTCCGAATAGAGCGATCCGGCAATCAAATTGTGCGCGCTACTGGCGCCGACCATGGCCACGACGTAGCCATTATCGTATTCGTGTTTGATGTCGGAACTGATCTCACCACTCAGATATTCGTCTACGGTGACCGTTGCTATCTTTGATGCCAATGCCATCGCTATGCCCCTAAAAACAGGAAAAACAATCACACCTTTCCTTGCAGTTTATACGGCGCTCATCGACCATACAAGCAATATACCCCTGATTTTACCGACTCGTCTAGGCGTGTGTGCTATTGGTAAGTGTCTATCGATATGGAGGGCGGTAGCACAACTACCTTCGGTACAGGTAAAAATCTATTACCCCAACGTCCAAGCAAAATTATCTTGCCGTGATAAAAAAAAGACAATTGCGTTAAGGGGTCGTGAACTCTCCCCGTCATGATGACAACAGGTGGGCACGGTAATGGTGCCGCGCCACCTCAATGATCCCATTATCCCACAGGAGTTCGTATGAAAATTTTTGCGCTTTCCACCTTGGCCGCTGCAATGGCCGCCAGTGTTATGTTTGCGGTCGGCACGGTACACGCGGACGACGATGACGGTGTAATGACGTATGCGGTTACCATCACCAACATCACACGCGGTCAAATCATAGCACCGCCTGCCGTGATCGCACACAACGGCGACTACAGAATGTTTATGGCAGGCAAGCCCGCAAGTTTGGAACTGGCGCAGCTTTCCGAGGCCGGAAACGGTGGCGCCGTCACTAGCGCCGCTACCGGTATGCCTGCGGTTTACAGCACCGCACTAGGGAATGGCGGCATCCTGCCCGGCATGTCGCAAACGATAGAAATACAAACCACCAAATATTTTTCCGAATTCACGGTGGGTGCGATGTTGGCAACCACCAATGACGGCTTTATGTCTATCAGCGGTGTGCGTGCGCCTAAGCGCGGCGCCACCACGGTCGAGGCGATAGGTTATGACGCCGGCAGCGAGGCGAACTCGGAAGATTGCGCGTATATTCCTGGCCCACCGTGCGGCGACAAGCGCCATAACCCGGCACCCTCTGAAGGCTATGTGCATGTACACGCCGGATTTCATGTCGGAGGTAGCGGATTGAACCCCGCGCAACACGATTGGCGTAATCCGGTAGCGCAGATTGAGATCAAACGCGTAAATTAATCACAATCCTTAGTACCGTTGACATTAAACTCACCCGTTACACATATGCGGGTGAGTTTTTATTTCTAAAAAAATCGTAACTCTTGAGTAACTTAACTCTAAACCGTTGAAAATACGGACTCTGGCCCCCTGCTGAATAATTACATATAAAACTCTAATAAAAAAAGGCCCGTCCTGACGGACGAGCCCTGAACAGCTATTAATCGCTTCAGACTACAACGGCACAGCGGGCGCTGCTGGTGCAGCCGCTGGACGCGTGGGGCGTGTAAATCCTGCGGGAGGTGTAAACCCAGCCGGAGGTGTAAACGCCGGTGGCGTAGCGCCTACCGGCCGCGTTGGCGGAGTACCGCCTGCCGGAGGCGTGAATCCTGCTGGAGGCGTAAACCCTGCGGGAGGCGTGAACCCTGCCGGAGGCGCGAACCCTGCCGGAGGCGTGAACCCTGCTGGAGGCGCGCACCCTGCTGGAGGCGTGAACCCTGCTGGAGGCGTAAACCCAGCAGGCGGAGTCACGCCCGCCGGTGGCGTTATGCCTGCGGGCGGCGCAGGACGCGTCACACCAGCGGGAGGTGTTACGCAAGGCCGACCACCACAGGGCAAGCCCACAGCGTACGCCGGTATCGCGGCAAGATTGCCCAATACGACTAAAGTTCCTAACCCAAATATGCGCATAGATTCCCCCACTGTTAGTTGTTGCGGTAGACTAAGTATAGATGCCTGCCTTACAAAAACATCAATCAACATTACTGATCACTACGATAGCGAGTTTTGTGTTAATAACCCCTTAACGCAAAATCACCGTGTTTGACGCCGCAATATATATTTTTGTCGTTTAGTCCCAACAACAAAAAAAGCGGCCACTGAGGGCCGCTTTTTAAGCACTCGCACAAAAACTACTTACGCCAACGCTGCCTTGGCCTGGTCCGCCAATTGACCGAAACCGGTCTTGTCGTACACGGCGATGTCGGCCAGCACCTTACGGTCGATTTCGATATTGGCCTTTTTTAAGCCGTTCATAAAGCGGCTATAGGACAAACCGAATTCACGGGCGGCGGCGTTGATACGCACGATCCATATGCCACGGAACTGACGTTTGCGGTCGCGACGATCGCGGTACGCATATTGCGCGGCCTTGATGACGGCTTGATTGGCGACACGAAACACACGGCTACGCGCGCCTTGATAGCCTTTAGCACGCTTCAAAACCTTTTTGTGGCGTGCGCCAGCGGTTACACCACGTTTAACTCTTGCCATCGCTAGATTCCTCTTACGCTATGATTGATTATAAAACCGCACGCATTACGCGTAGGGCATCATGCGCTCTATGCGATGATCATCGGTGTCGCTGACGTACGCGGGCGAACCCAATTGACGCTTACGCTTGGAGCTCTTTTTGGTCAAAATATGACGCAAATGCGATTGGCCGCGTTTAAAACCGCCGCCACCAGTGCGCTTGAATCGCTTTTTCGCACCGCTATTGGTCTTCATCTTAGGCATAACACTCTACTCCGCATTTAATGTGGGGTCTGTGTACTCGACCTGAGTACGCATAACCGATTACGACTTTTTCTTCGGCGCAATGACCATGACCATCTGACGGCCTTCCATCTTCGCATGTTGCTCGACGATGCCGTGGATGAGCAGGTCTTGTTCGACGCGTTGCAATAGCTTCACGCCCAACTCTTGATGCGCCAATTCTCGGCCTCGGTAACGCAATGTCACCTTGGCCTTGTCCCCATCTTCAAGGAAGCGAATCAGGTTGCGTAGTTTTACCTGATAGTCGCCCTCTTCCGTCCCTGGCCGGAACTTAATCTCCTTAACTTGTATCTGCTTCTGCTTCTTTTTGGCGACCTGCTGTTTTTTGTTCTGTTCAAACTGAAACTTGCCAAAGTCCATGATACGGCAGACAGGCGGGTCCGCAGTTGCGGCAATTTCCACCAAATCCAACTCAGCGTCATACGCCATCTGCTGAGCCTCCCGTGACGAAACGACTCCCTTTTGCTCGCCATCCGGGCCGATCAAACGAACTTGAGGCGCGTTAATTTCCTCGTTCAGCCGAACAGTACGCTTTGGTTTTTCAACAGCGATGTTGCAGTCCTCCAATAATTACTGGCCGCGCGCGTCCACTTCAGCCATCAACTTGTGAATAATGTCTGCAACAGGCATTGTTCCTAAGTCTTGACCACTGCGTGTACGCACAGCCAGGGCGTCGGCGGAGACCTCTCGATCACCCGCCACCAACAGATACGGCACTCTTTGAAGAGTGTGCTCGCGAATTTTAAAGCCTATTTTCTCATTTCTCAAGTCCGCAATTGCACGCAGGCCGTGTTTTTTCAGCCTTGCGACTGCCTCTGCGGCAAAATCTCCTTGTTTATCAGTGATATTCATCACAACAATTTGTACAGGTGCCAACCACAACGGAAGCTGTCCGGCGTGGTGTTCGATCAAGATGCCAATGAAACGTTCCAATGAACCCAGGATGGCACGGTGCAACATGACCGGGACCTTACGGGTATTGTCCTCGGCCACATATTCGGCCCCCAGACGCCCAGGGGTATTGAAATCGACCTGGATAGTGCCGCACTGCCATATACGGCCTATGCAATCCTTCAACGAAAATTCGATCTTGGGACCATAGAACGCACCTTCACCCGGTTGCAAATCCCAGGCTAAGCCCTTGTCGTTCAACGCCTTTTCCAAGGCATGTTCAGACTTGTCCCACACCTCGCCGGAACCCACGCGCTGCGCCGGGCGGGTCGAAAGTTTGATAATCACCTCGGTGAAGCCAAAGTCCGCATAGACCTTGTACAGCAGGTCGATGAAGTTGGAGACCTCGGGTTGGATCTGCTCCTCGGTGCAGAAGATATGCGCGTCGTCTTGCGTAAAACCACGCACACGCATGATACCGTGCAAAGAGCCACTGGGTTCATTGCGGTGACAAGAACCGAATTCGGCCATGCGCAACGGCAACTCGCGATAACTCTTCAAGCCCTGGTTGTAAATCAAGATGTGGCAGGGGCAATTCATGGGTTTGACGGCGTAGTCACGTTCCTCTGAATGCGTGGTGAACATATTCTCGCGGAATTTTTCCCAATGCCCGGAACGCTCCCACAGGCTACGTCCCACGACTGTGGGCGTTCTGACCTCTTGATAGCCATGCGCCTTGACGACGCCACGGATGTATTGTTCGACTTGCTGGTAGATCGTCCAACCCTTGTCGTGCCAGAACACCATGCCGGGCGCGAGTTCCTCGGTGTGAAATAGATCCAGCACCTTGCCGATCTTACGATGATCGCGTTTTTCCGCCTCTTCCAGTTGATGCAGGTAGGCATCCAGTTCTTTCTTATCGACGAAACCCACGCCGTAAATGCGTTGCAGCATCTCGTTTTTGGCGTCGCCACGCCAATAGGCACCGGCCACCTTGGTCAGTTTAAAGGCCTTCAGCTTGCCGGTGCCGGGCACATGCGGGCCACGGCACAGGTCGATGAAATCGCCTTGACGATACAGCGACAAGATCTCGCCTGCGGGGATATCTTCGATAATACGCGCCTTGAATTCCTCCCCCATGGTGCGGAAAAATGTGATGGCCTCCTCGCGCGGCAGGGTCGAGCGCTCGACTTTGATGTCTTGCTTGGCGAGCTCTTCCATCTTGGCTTGAATGCGCGCCAAATCGTCTTCGGTGAAACCTTTGACGTAACGAAAATCATAATAAAATCCATTTTCGACCGTCGGGCCTATGGTCACCTGCGCCTCGGGATAAAGCTGCTTGACCGCCTGCGCCAACAAGTGCGCGGTCGAATGACGGATGATCTCGACGGCCTCGGGGCTCTTGTCGGTGATGATAGCCAGGGTAATGTCGGTGTCGATCAGATACGAGGTATCGACGAGCTTGCCATCGACTTTGCCGGCCAGGGCGGCCTTCGCCAACCCCGCGCCGATATTGGCGGCGACGTCGTAGACCGTGACTGGGTGTTCAAATGTGCGTTTAGAACCATCGGGCAGAGTAACTACCGGCATGAGGACGTTTTCCTGGACATGTACATTAACGGGCTATGATAAAGGAAAAGTCGCGCGGGGGGTATCGCTTGGCGTACGAAAACATCATCCTCCAGACCGCCACCCCGCTGCAAGCGCTCGCAGGCGCCGCTCGCGCCCCTCTTCCCGCCTAAATTAATGGCCGAAAACGCCGATAACATAGGCATTGCGGTCTAGGAGTCGATGGCCATGTCCCAAGCCTTAGAGTATTTGAATATCCTCGATACATGGTTGCGCGCGAATTTAGAGGCGATTGCCATCGCCCAGTCCGCAACGTTGTTAGTTATCTATGGCGATTACGTCAACGAAATCGTGCGTATCGCGCTCAAACCCTATCCATTTTTAGTGCGCTTAACCGCATTCGTCATGATATGCGCCTTCGGGTTCGGCGCCATCGGTGTGTTCGCCGCCAATGTCTATAGTGAATTGCTTGCGAAACTCGATTACAGAATGTTAACGCCGGTGGTCGTGACGGTGTTTTTATTATTGGGGATGGCGGCGGAACGCGGCGTGTTGGCGCGTCATAAACCGGTGTTTGCGCGCTGAGCCGGGGAAATTTATACCGATTGCCCTAATCCATTGTAGCCACGATTTGAAAAATCATTTTCTCGATGTCTTTTTATGAGCAGCTATCGTGTGATAGAAATAATAGTAATTTTCTATTTTTAACGCTCCAGTGTACCTCCCTGACAGGCGCAAATTAACCTATCATTACACTAAGTTGAATACATCTAGCGCGCAAACTATACAAATTGGTTTAGAATAAACATTATGCGATGCGGCGTGCTTAAATTAGGTGTTTTCCATTTTATACTGTGGTGCATGATTGCCGGCACGGCTCCGGCCTATGCGCAATCTTACACCGCTTATGGGAGTGATATCAGTAACAACTCGCGCTCCTTCCACAGTGACGCCCCCGTGTTACAAGCCGCATTACCGATAAAAAAACGCGACTGGGCGGGTCTGGGACGCGACACCGGCGTGTTTATGGGCTCACAGTTTATTGTGATAGGCGCGCTCTATGTAATGCCCGTAGAGGTCTCCGGCTGGACGCGTGAGGATAAAGAAATCCCTATTCATAGACGCTGGAAAGATCATACACGGCAACTGGTTTGGGACGGCGACGCTTGGTATATTAATTATATGCTACACCCTTATTGGGGAGCTACGTATTATATCCGCGCGCATGAACGCGGATTCGGCGAATCCGGTTCTTTTTGGTATGCGATGTTGCTGTCTTCTTTATTCGAATATGGTGGGGAGGCCTTGTTTGAACCCGCTTCGTTGCAGGATATATTGATCACACCGATTTTTGGCATCATAGCCGGCCGCTGGTTTGAAGAAATTCGCGCGCCGATTTTGCTTAAATCGCAACGCGATCTGAATGATCAATGGGTGCTTTGGTTAACTGACCCCATCGGCGTCGCCAGCCGTTGGGTGGAGCGTAGGTTGCGCATAGACACTCTGTTTGGTATCGGCGGGCTCGCGGTTTCTAAAGACAATGCGGCCGCTATTGTCTACACGCCAACTGTGAATATTGCGTTGAGATTTTAATTTTGTCGTCAATCTCGTTCAATTACAAACGGGATAGTCCATTCAATCTCGGTCGCCACCGCACGACCGCCGACCCGTGCAGGTCGATATTTCAACGCCATCGCCAATCTCTCGGCCGCGTGCGCAAAACCATTCCCAGGGTCGTTGAGGGCTGTCGCCTGCACCACCGAGCCATCGTCATCGACAATTATTTTAACGCGCACGACGGCCTCTAATCCCTGTTTTTTTGCTACTGGCGGATAAAATGAATTCTTCTGCTTCGCAGACAAGTTTTCCAAATATTCCGGTAACTGAGAAACCAGATATACAGGCGCGTATTCGTTTGCTTTATAGGGTTTGACGCTTTCCGGTGCCGCTGCTTTATCCGCCATTTGTCCTTGCAAGGTGTTGCCAACGCCCACTTTAAACGAACCTGACTTGCCGGTAGATGACAGCGATATCCCCGTCACTAATACCGGCGGCGGCGCGGGCTTAGGCACTTCCACATTGGGCGGGGGCGGCACCGCCGCGATGATCGGCGGCGGTGGAAGGACGGGAATTTTGACCGCTTTTTTGGGCTTAGGCAGCGGCGGTGCGGTGTATTTTTCTAACACCGCCATTTCAATTTTTTCATATGTCATTTTTGGCGCTTTGTCAGCCGCACTCACGGCCCATATCACCGCCACAAAAATGAAATGTATCAATGCGCTGAGCAGTGTCAACGCCGCGAATATTTTCAGCGGCGATAAGCGATCCCAACGGGTAAGGTGCGCCTCTCTTATTGTTAACGTCAGAATTGGAATTGCTCGCACTCGCGTGCGCTTAGGCAAGCGCGCATGCGTGCGCGTCGCTGCCATATTTGGTGCCGCTCCGACGCGTTCCGCGAGCATTTCCATCAAGCCTTTTTCTCTATTTGTATGGCGAATTTAGTAATGCCTAGGGTCCGCAATAAATCCAACACATGCACCACCGAACCGTGCGACGCCGCCTTATCCGCACCTATGACGGCCTGCATATTTTGCTTTTCAACAGGGGCTGTTTTTACCGCGTCTATCAGCGCCTGATCAGACACTTCAAAGCCGTCCAGATATATTTTATTTTCTTTGGTCACCATCAACACCAAGGTCTTGGCGGTGGTTTCGCCCCCTGAGGCGGCTTGAGGCAGCTCCACCTCTATTGATTCTTTGACAATGTAGGTGGCCGTCACCATAAAAATAATCAGCAACACCAACATCACGTCCACAAACGGCGTGATATTAATGCCGGTGATTTCAAATTCGCCTTGCTCGTCGTTTACCGCCATAAAATTCTCTCTTTTTAGACAATTTTAGCGTCTTTGCGCTGCGTGCTCTGTTTCTACAACTACGGTTTTAAGATGGCTGGACAGGGCATGACCTATCACTTCGCTACGTGCAACGATGGTTTTTAACCAGCGGCCAAAGCCATTATAAACAGCGACAGCGGGGATGGCGACCATCAACCCTAAGGCGGTTGCAACCAAGGCCTCCGAGATGCCGGTCATGATATTCGTCGCGCCGCCGGTGACAGCACCCGCTTTTGCATTGACCGCCAGTGCGGCGAATGCCTTAATAATACCCAGTACGGTGCCGAACAATCCGATGAACGGCGCATTATTCCCCAAGGTGCCTAAATAGGCGAGATAACGCTCATAATTCAGGCGTTCACGCACGATAGTCGCACGCACAATTTCTTCAACGGCCTCCGCGCCGCGTGCCACACCTTTCATGGCTTGACGCAACACTTCGGCCTCTAGGCCACACTTATCGCCCACCGCGCGTAGCGCGCCATCCAAATCACCGGCAATTAATTTGTCGCTGATATCTTTGACATCGCCCAGGGTATTTCGACGATAAAACAAGGCCCTCTCTATCATTATCGCCAGCGACGCGATAGACAGCGCTATCAATAACCATATCACCCACCCCGTGCCTAGCGTCTCGAATATTCTTGCGAATAAATTGATGATGGGTTCGTTCATTGCCGCCTGGTTCATTGTTGTCTCCTATTGTAAAGTAATTTGCCGCTGCGCCCAAACGACGCCACCACGCCCATCGCGGACCACCAGCCAAATATTTACCGCCGCCGCCGGTAGCGTGGTCGGCTCTCGCCATTCGGTCGCAACGCCTTCGGTGTATGGTCTAGACAAGCGCGGATCCGGCTGCGTAGTAGTCTCCGCTTTTAATGTACCGGCATCCGCATACCAAGAAAATTCGTAGCGTTCTTTGCGTGGATCCAGCGTCCCGGTGATCCGATTGAATTCCGTGTAATCTTCCATATCTGCGGCAAGCACCACCGGCGCAATGTAGTGCGTACAGACGGAGACCGTGTTCCCGTTGCCATCAGTTGCTGTAACACGCTTATCGACATTGCAACTGCCATAGGTCCATGTCATGGCGGGCAACGACACCGCTCCATCAATATCGATTTCGCTAAGCGACGGATTGTGATTCGGTGTTAAATTAGTCGTGGACACCGCGATTTTTTTTACCGCAAATAATTCGTTTACGCCATCGCCGACTTTAAGTTGTACGCGTATTTCCGGCGCGGGCGCAGTGCTCCCGTTGTTTAGCAATTCCACAAGCTTGGCCGGTTCTGGATCGTTCAACGCTATGGCTTGCGAGAGCGGCAATTGCACGGCTGTACTAGCACCGCTTGCGACCAGCCTATATTGCGTTGCATCACAACGCGACGTAGTAGTTGATCCGCCGCCTGCGGGACCACCGCCCCCTCCACCCGCTGGATTTGGACCCGCTGCCGGCGCAATCTGACAATACCCCCATGCATAATTTAGCGTCGTAAACTGCATACCGGGTTCCACCACCAGCGCAGTCATTGTCACCATGCCGCTGACCGGAATCGTCGCCTTGGTCAATTCCGGCGGGGACGCTTGAATGGCGAGGATTCGGCGGTCTTTGACGATGCCCGGCGTATCAAACTGGGTGCATGATGCAGTCACTAATGACGCAAAAAACACCATGAAATATAAATATTTTTTTTGCATTTTAAAATTCTCCTCGGATGCCTAGCACGGGCAAAATCGGGAGACCGCGCAATGACGAACTTTTTGCATAACGATAATCCCATAGCGTGGCCTCGGGATTTTCAGAATTGAAAATGTTTTGGATATCTAAGTAGGCCGCGAGTTTCCATTGATCGTACGTCCACAATCGTTCGACACGCGCATCCAGTTGACTGAATGTCGCACCGCGCGCCGAACCTGGCGCGCCATAAACGGGGGTATACCGATTATTGTCCGCATCATAGGTCGCACCAATCACCGGGGTCACGGGTCGCCCCGTGGTCATGCGATAGCGTGTGCCTATTTCCCAACCTTTGGCAAATTTATAGGATGCGACCAAGGCCGCCATATGGGTTTGGTCGTAAGTACTGGGCACATAGGTGCCAATGGTTTTATTGAAATCTTCAGCGCGCGACCACGTATAACTCAACCACCCGTAAAATCGTTCTGTCACATCATGTTTTAATAATATTTCTAATCCATAGGCGTGACCCGTGCCCGTGTTGTTAAAATTCTCGGGTACATAGGCGCCATCGCGCAACACGATATCGCGCGAGGCGACCGACAAATTCGATCGCCGACTATAATAGGTTTGCATATCAAGGAATATGCCGGGTGTCAGTTGAAACTCGGCACCGCCACCTAATTGTTCGCTCTGTTCTAAACTCAGGTAGGGGTTGCCCAATATACGATCAAGGCGTTGCGGTAACGGTGTCTGACGATAAAGCCCGGCTCCGCCTTTCAGCGCGATAGTATCAGAGATGTCGTAACGCGCCGCAAATCGGGGCTCCAACGAGGTAGTATATCCGCCCGGCAATTTGTATTCTTCAACGCGCAAGCCTGGAATAATTTTCCACGCCTGTTTAGGTACCCAAATAATCTCTGTATATACCGCACCCGCGCCGCCATAGATATTCTGTTCGCGCACTGCAGGCGCGGGGTTTGGATCTGCGGCGGTGGGATAACCCGCCGTTTCAAAACGCAACTGATAGCGCGAGGCGAATCCTTCAGCGCCGATTTCAAATTTTACATCAGGGGAAAATTCCTTGCGTGCAAAACCGCGCAATCCGATATCAATGGAATCTACATTCACTTTCAGCAATTCATTCACATCGGTGCTGGTGGGCGTAGTCCCCACCATGGGCGCGACCGAGACATTCCACCCGTCAGACAGGGTAGTCGTCCATAACAAGCGTGTGCGATGGAATCCCGTAGCGCTATTCAATGAAAAATTCTGCGCGGGCACCACCCCGGTGGTGGAAATTTTTAACACGTCGTTAGAGCCGAACGTAGTCGCTTCGAAACGGTGTCCCGCCGCAGACAATGAATAGCGACCTTGATAATCCCAATAATAGGGAATTGCGATGACCGAACCTTGCCCCGCCGGTGTCGCCGCTTTGATCGCCAACGGCAACCACGCATCGACATAACTGCGCCGCGCCGCCAGGGTTAACGTCCCATATTCGCTATTCTCTCCCAGAGGCGTTTCAGTGTAAAACCGCGCATCCAACATGTCGATCTTCACCTCGCCGTGCATACGCGTAATTTTTGGCACATGCGTATCTACATCGACGACACCACCGATGGCGTGGCCGTATTTAGGACCAAACACCCCCGGATAAAAATTAATCGCTTCTATAAATGAGGGCGTGATAACCGACGGACCCGCACCGAAATGAAACAACAACGGCACCGGCACACCGTCGATCAGCACTTGGCTATCGTTAGGCCGCGAACCGCGTACGATGAGCGCGCCCGAAATAAAGGCAGGCCGCCCCATGCCTGGCAGGCTCTGCAACACGCGCAACGGATCGCCCAAGGTGCCCGGCACCGATTTCAGTTCTTCTTTTTGCAAAACGCGCTTGACGACATCTTTTTTATCGCGCTCGCCCACCACGACAATTTCAGCGCCTCCCGCGATATTTTTCAATAAATATGCGGTAATTTCCACGACTTGCCCATCGGGAATATCTTCGGTAATTTCATATTTGCGATGTTTTAGTTCGGTAATCCGTATATGCGTTTTACCCAACGTGATGCCCCGCAATTCAAAATGGCCTTGTGCATCCGTTTCGGCAGTTAGATTTTGCTCGGGGATGTACACAACCGCGCCGCGCAACGGATTACGCGTGCCGCGCTCCAACACGCGTCCTTTGAGGTTGACAGGTTTTTCCACCTCCGGCGGAGGCGGCGCAAGGACTTCAAAACGATAACGATATTCAATGCGCACCAGGGCGGGTTTGCCATCGACCTCTGCGGGCGTAAATTCGGTTAGCAATAAGGCGGATTTTGCCAATTCATCTAACGCGGGGTTAGGCGCGGAAGTCACCTCGACATGCGTGACCTTGCCTTGCGCATCTATGTCGATTTGCAATACCACCTCGACGCTTTCACCAGGCAACAGAATTCCCGGGGGAATAGGCGCTTCGACCGCCTTGAGCAATTCGGGCGCCTTGGTCAATACACCCGGTGCGGCTGGCACACTTTCGGCCTCGCGGGATATTCCACGGTCATCGAATGCGTAGACATCGCTCATACAAATGCCACCGGCCAGGAACATAACCATTATTATTACATGCTTGCTTTTTTTTGTCACTCACCCTCCCCGGCTTGCCGCTTGATAAGACCGGCGCGCATTATACCACCACCGCTGACGCCAGATGTCATGCGAATTTTTGTGTTTTCGGAACTTTTACAAATCCGTAAAATTCTACCCAACTATCGGATTAAAAAAGCGGCATTCGCTTATTGACACGCCGCTTAACACCGATGTATGTCTTTCAATCTCTTAAGTGCGAAATTTCTCCCTCGCTACGCGCAATCACCGATGCTCCTACACTGTCAGAATAAACATTCACAGTTGTGCGACACATATCCAACACGCGATCCACGGCCAATACCAAACCTATCGCCTCGGCGGGTAAACCCACGCTGGTCAAAATCATCGCAATCGCCACCAAGCTCGCGGCGGGGATTCCCGCGACGCCGATAGAGGTCAGCAAGGCGAGGATTACGATCATGATTTGTTGTGCAACGCTGAGATCCACACCATAGGCCTGAGCGATAAATAAAACGACCACACATTCGTACAATGCGGTGCCGTCCATATTAATCGTCGCGCCCAGGGGCAATACAAAACTGACGACGCGATTGGAAATGCCCGCGTTTTTTTCCGCGCAGTCCATATTCAACGGCAGCGTCGCCGAAGAAGATGAGGTAGAAAACGCCGTCAGCAACGCAGGCGACATCGCGCGCAAATGGCGTATCGGCGATACCTTGGCGATGAATTTAAGTATCAACGGAAGCACGACGAACATGTGCAACGCCAATCCTGAAAGCACCGTCACAAAAAAAACCGCCAATGGTTTGAAGGCCGCCAGACCGGAGACCGCCACGACCTTGGCCACCAAACCAAACACGCCCAGCGGCGCAAAGCGCATGACTAAATCGGTGATGCGCATCATGATCTGCAACGTGCCCTGCCAAAATGCATACTGCGTCTCTGCGTAGGGTTCGCCGATGCGCGCCAAAAAATAGCCAAATAACAGGCTAAACATGATCAGTCCCAACATCTCGCCCTCGGCGGCGGCGGCCACGACATTGGCGGGCACCATACGCAAAAATACCTCAACCAGATCGCTTGTGTCTTTGCCTTGCGCCTTGGCGGTGATTTGCGCGGCATCGGCTGTCAACCCTATAATCTCTTTCGCAGGCAGGCCGTCGATCATCCCCGGCGAAAAAATCTTCATCATCAACAAGCCGACGAGCGCGGCGATTAATGTGGTGGACATAAAATACACCATGGTCTTGAGGCCCATACGCCCCACGCCGCCGGCCGACCCTATGCCTGCAACGCCGACGATGATGGACGACACCACCAACGGCACGACCAACATTTTTAGCGCGTTCAAAAACAGCGCGCCTATAAAGGCATAGATATCGATGCTGTTTATCCCGAGAATTGCGACATTTTTATCGGCGACCGTACCGGCGACGATGGCGAGTAATATGGCAATCAGGATTTGCCAGTGCAGTTTTAGTCGTAGCAGTTGTTTGAACATGTAACGCTCCTTGTGAATACGCACGACGTTAATCTGCGCGCCTTACCATTTTGTCCACAATACACTCACCTATAAAGCCCTTTTATTAGCCGTATGGGTAGGATGTGACGCGCCTAAGCGAACCGCATCAGTCGCGCACGACACGGTTCGTATCGCTTTTATGCCGGTTAGGATGCGCCACACGTCTACCAACGGGTTTTTATCCGATTTATAACGCGTTTAACATCGCAGAGGGAGATAAATACGCATTCACCTGCGAAAAATTTTCCAAGCGCGGCACCACCCCCCAACAAGGGGCTGCGATGCGTTTTTTTAGGCTGTCCACATTGGCCATCGCGACCTTATCCGCCACATCCACCAAATTGGCGACCCAGCCCGCGAGGGGCAGCCCGCACGCAATAATATCGCGGACACTCAATAAGGCGTGATTTAAACATCCCAGGCGTATCGCGACCACCAACACCACGGGCAATCCCAATCGTTGCGCGAGCATTGCGATATCCGCGTCGTCATGCAACGGCACGCGCCATCCTCCCGCTCCTTCGACGATCACGATGTCGGCCTTTTTTTCTAAATTTGTGTATGCTGCGACTAATTTATCTAACGCAATTTTTTCTCCGACCGACTGCGCGGCAAGATGCGGCGCCATTGCGGGGGCAAAACAATAGGGATTTATCGCGGCGTATTGGACAGCAATATTGGAATTTTTTTGTAATTCCAAGGCATCTTCGTTGCGCAATCCAGCGCGCGTCATGATCGCGCCGCTGGCGACCGGTTTAAAACCCGCCACGCGTTGCCCGCGTTGCATGCATAGTCTCATCAACGCGATACTGAGCGCGGTCTTGCCCACGCCGGTATCTGTGCCGGTGACAAAAAACCCCGTCATCGTTTGAGAGAGGATAGTGGAATATGTACGACACCGTTGGCATTTTTTTGCGGTGGGTGTTTATCTTCCATGCGCCAGGCGTGGCCGTACACGACCTCATGCGTGGCAGGCAACACCCCGTCGCGCCGAAATTTTTCATAGGCCTGCACCACGGCCTGCAGGCGTTGCTTGCCCATCAGGTGTTGGGGGCGCATACTAAATGCATTGTGCGCACCCAAGCGCTTTAATTCGCGCATCAATTCCAACGCGTTTTTATAGGTGACGGTGAGGTGTTCGACATCCATCACCGGGTCGGCGAAGCGCGCGCGCACCAAGGCATCGCCGACATCGTGCATGTCCATAAATAAATTGACATGCGCATAGGCATCCACCGCCTGCCAACTGGCGCGCAATTCTTTTAAAGTGTCCGGCCCCAAGGTCGAAAATAAAAATAAGCCGCCCGGTCGCAACACGCGGCGACATTCGGCAAAGGTGCGATCTAAGTCTTGACACCACTGCAAAGTCAGATTCGAAAAAACAAAATCGGCACTCGCATCGGCCAGCGGTAGATGCTCGGCATCCGCACACACATAATGCTCCAAACCACGCACGCGCCGCCACCATGAGCCGTGTTTACGCGCGATGTGCAACATCGGCGCAGCGATATCCAGTGATAACACATGTGCTTTAGGAAAGCGCTTTTCCAATAACCGCGTACCATAACCGGTGCCCGCGCCTAGATCGACAATACACGCGGGTTGGTGGCGTATGATATCCAGGCGTTCGACAACACGATTGGCGATCTCGCGTTGTAACACAGCGGCACTGTCGTAGGTTGCGGCGGCGTGTGCGAAATTCTCGCAGATACGTGTTTTATCGAGCCGCCAAAGCGCGTTATGATTGTCGGGTGAATTCATGAGGCGTGTAAAAAACCGTTTACGAGGTCGATAAATTGGGGCAAATGCGACACAAACGGCGCATGCGCCGCGCCAGGGATGATTTCCGCGCGCGCGCGCGGCAGCATGGCGGCGACGTGCGGCGCACCGCTGGCGGGCACCAATACATCGTGTTGGCCGTAGATCAATAAGGTGTTACATGCGATATCCGCAAGCCGAGGACGCACATCGGTGTCTTGCAATATAGACAATCCCGCGCGCAAGGCCGCCGCCTGCGGACGACCCCCCGCCTGCAATCTTGCGCGCAAGATGCGCACGGTGTCACGCGCGTGTTCGCTGCCCTTGCATTGCAACATTAAAAATCGTTGCAAGGTTTGAGCGTAATCCACCGCGAGATTTTGCGCGAATTGTTCCAACACATTCGCGTGCATCGCATGCGGCCAATCATCGCGTTGCGCATTGCAGGGATTGGCGGTGACCAACACCAGTTTGGCGATGCGTTTAGGATGCGCCTCGGCGGCGGCCATCGCGACCAAGCCGCCCAAGGACCAGCCCAACCACGCGGCAGCCGGCGGAGCGACCGTCATCACTGCGTCGATGACTTCGCTCAAGGTGTAATTTTCCAACGTCGCGCTATGCCCATGCCCGGGCAGATCCACCAACGTCAAGCGCGCATATTGAGCGAGTATATGCGCGGCATCGCCCCAAATCTGTTGATTAAGCCCCCAACCATGCAACATTACCAAATCCGGACCGTCGCCTAGCGTTGTCGTGTGCAGCTTCATGCCACACCCTCCAACGCGCTGAGTAAACGCTCGACATGATGAGCGGTGTGCGCGGCACTCAGCGTGACACGCAAACGCGCGCTACCTGTGGGCACCGTGGGCGGACGAATCGCACTGATCCAAACGCCTTGCGCGCGTAATTTTTCACTGGCGGCCACGGCATCGGCGGCCGCGCCGATAATGATGGGTTGTATCGGTGTAGCGGAATCCAATAGGCGCAATCCCAATTGTCGCGCACCGTGCCGAAATGTTGAAATTAAATCGCGCAGATGTTCGCGACGCCACGCCTCCGTTTGCACTAAACGCAAACTCGCGCGCGTGGCCTCCGCTAATGCGGGCGGTGTCGCCGTGGTATAAATATAAGGCCGCGATTCTTGGATCAAGGTTTCAATAACGTCCTCGTCACCCGCGACAAATGCGCCAAAACAACCCAAGGCCTTACCCAAGGTCGCCATATAGATCGGCACGCTTGCCGTGGGGATTTGAAAATGTTCTAACACGCCCCGGCCCTGCGCGCCCAACACACCGAAGCCATGCGCATCGTCTATCATCAAACCTGCATTGTGATCACGCGCGCAATCCGCCAAAGCCGGCAGCGGCGCGATATCGCCGTCCATACTGAATACGCCGTCGCACATGATAAGTTTATGCGCCGCAGAAGATTCGTTCAATAAGCCCTGCAATTGCGCGATATCATTGTGTGCATAACGTTTGAATCGCGCGTCGCTGGACAACCCGGCGTCGAGCAATGAGGCGTGATTTAAACGATCTTCAAACACCGCCGCATGCCTCCCCAATAGCGCGCTGGCGATGCCCAGATTGGCCATATATCCCGTGGAAAACAACAAGGCGCGCGGATATCCGGCAAACGCCGCGAGTTCTTCTTCCAAGGCGTGGTGCGGCGCGTGATGCCCGCACACCAAGTGTGCAGCGGTACCGCCGACGCCATAACGCGCCGCACCTTGTTGCAGCGCATTTATCACCTCAGGATGACGCGCCAAGCCCAAATAATCATTGCTACAAAAATTGAGTAAGCGCGCCCCGTTGACGATAGCGTACACACCCTCTACCGCGTCCACGGTTGTGCGTGTGCGGTAGAGGTGTTGCGCGCGTCGCTGCGTCAACGCGACGGCGAGATCTTTCATGCAGGCGTGGTTTCGCGTGCGCGACGTTGTTGGGTATCGCCGCGTATTTCCAGGCCCAAATCCTTCATCATTTTGATATCGTCTTCGACACGTCTGCCCTTGGTGGTCAAATAGTCACCGACCATCACGCCCGAGGCCCCGGCCATAAAGATCATTGACTGCATATCACCAAGAAAATGACGCCCGCCCGCGATGCGAATTTCCGCTTTGGGCAACATGTAACGAAAGGTCGCTATCGCGCGTAAAATTTCTAACGGCGAAAGCGGTGTTTGACCCGCCATCGGCGTGCCTGCGATCGGATTCAAAAAATTCAAGGGCACGGATTCCACGCCCAAATCGCGCAAGGTTTCCGCGAGTTCTATACGTTGATCTAAACTCTCACCCATGCCCAATATGCCACCCGCGCACACGCGCATCCCCGCCTCGGTTGCAAAGCGTATGGTGTCGATATTTTCTTGATAGGTGTGCGAGGTGCATACCTTATCAAAAAAACTCGCGGCGGTTTCGAGATTGTGATGATAATTTTCGAGGCCTTTTTGCTTCAAATATTGCGCATTTTCGCGATCCAACACGCCCAGACTCGCGCAACGCCCGACATCGCTTTGGGTTTGCAAGGTGTCTAAATATGCGGAAACTTGCGTGCGTTCTTTATCCGAACGCAAGCCCCAACCTTTAGACACAATACCGAAATCGCTGACACCCCAGGCGCGCGCGCGTTGCGCCTGTTCGGCCAATTGTGTCTCGGAGATGTAATTATATTTCGGTGCAGCGGTTTGATAATGGCCGCTCTGGCCGCAGAACGAACAATTCTCGGAACAATTGCCGGAACGCACATTGGAAATCGCACACACCTCGACTTCATCGCCGCGATAAGTCTTGCGCAAACGATCGGCACCCGCCATCAACCACGGGGTATAGGCGTCGGGCAGCGCGATCATCCAGCGCCCCTCATCGGCGGTCATCGCGCCCCCGGCCAAAATTCGCTGGGTAATCGCATCAATTCTGGTATAAATAGCATTGTCCAACATGCAGGCCCTCCCGTGGGCGGTGTGTCTATAACATGGAAACGACTGGCGTCATCATAGCGTCATTTGCACGGCTGTCAACTCAGGAGGCCTCCACGGATGAATATATGGTCATTTTTTAACCACCCCTTACCAGGACGGTGTTTGCTATGCGGCGCTTACGCACTTGCGGGCCATGCGCTGTGTTCAGGCTGTTTCGATGATTTACCCATGCTGACAAGCACTTGCCCGCGTTGCGGTATCGCGCTACCGACTACCGGCACAGGGCTCCCCTGTGGTGCATGCCAAACTCATCCCCCGCCCTATGAACGCACGATTGCATTGTGCGCCTACGCCGCGCCGCTGGAGCAATTGATCCAACACTTTAAATTTCACAATCGGCTGACCATTGCCCCGACACTGGCGCGCATGTTCGCAGCGCGCGTGGCCGATTTACCCCTGCTGCCTGAGGCGCTCATTCCGGTGCCTTTGCACATTTCGCGGCTACGCCAACGCGGTTATAATCAAGCCGTGGAACTCGCGCGGCCATTGAGCCGTTTATTAAACATTCCCGTCGATCTACACTCATTACAACGCACGCGCGCCACCGCCCCGCAATTGGAACTGGATGCCGAGGCGCGTCGCAAAAATCTACGCAACGCCTTCCAAGTAGTGCGGCCGATTAACGCGCGACATGTCGCAATCATAGATGACGTGATGACCACCGGCAGTACCGTCGCGGTGATCGCAAAATTATTACGCAAACACGGCGTTGAACGCATCGACGTGTGGGTGATGGCGCGCACGCACATCAACTAACACACATTAAAGGACACATATCATATGCACAAACCCTATTCCGAATCTTGCGAGCAAAATCGCGCGCCTATCATCGAAATATTGCGCGTCGAATTCGCGGATCGCACCGCCGTGTTGGAGATCGGCAGCGGCACCGGTCAACACGCGGTGTATTTCGGTGCCGAATTAACACATTTAACCTGGCAAACCAGCGATGTCGCAGAACATCATCCCGGCATCAATGCGTGGTTACGCGACGCCGCCCTGACCAATGTCATCGTCCCCATAGACTTAGATGTGCGCGAGCCCACCCATTGGCCCACGCAAAAATTCGACGCGATCTTCAGCGCCAACGCAGTGCATATCATGAGTTGGGACGCTGTAATAGCGATGTTCACAGGATTGGGACAGGTGATGACGGAAAATGCGATACTCGCGCTATACGGCCCATTTGATTTCGACGGAAAATTCACCTCGGAGAGCAATGCGCGCTTTGATCAATGGTTGAAGAACCGCGATCCGCTGAGCGGTGTGCGCAATTTTGAAGACATCAATGCGTTGGCGACCGCGCAGGGATTGCGATTGCAGCAAGTTTATGCGATGCCTGCGAATAATAGGGTGTTGGTTTGGGGGAGGGGTGAGTGATTCATATTTGTCGCTATGAAATAGGATCTACTATACTTCATATCACTACCCAAAAGTTAGTCCGGGTCGTTGCCGTATGTTCCTGTTAGATGATCCGGGTGCCAACCTTCATTCAAATGCACAAGCCGACGTACTGAAGCCAATGAACAAACTCAGCAAGGATATTTCAATGTATGCTACCAACATCATTTCAAACCATCACACCCCGATACGGATTTTGCTCAAACCACGCGCCTAAAAACCGCATCACCGCGCGTATACGCGTGTTGTATTGCACATCGCGGTGGCACACCACCCACAATTGCAATGGCGGCAGCGGAATATCCGGCAATATGCGTACTAACTCCGGCCACCGGCGCGCGAGGCCGACGTGCGTCGCGGTGATGCCTGCACCGGCGCGTATCAAATTGATTTGAGCCAGCAAATTATCGGTGCGCAACGGAAAATCTTCGCGCGCGAGCTGATATCCGAATTGCGCCGCTGCGTCGATGAAGTCGCGCCCTTGATCCATGCCGATGACATCCAGTTTTAGCAACTCTTCAAAGGTCTTGGGTTTACCGTGGCGGCGCAAATAATCTTTGTGCGCGAAAAATCCCAGGGCCATATCCGGTAGGCGACGCGCGACTAAATCCGGTTGTGTGGGTTGGTACATGCGCAACGCGACATCGGCCTCACGTTTATTCAAACTGCTGGTGGCATTGGTAATGACGATTTCTATTTGTATTCCGGGATATTTCTTGCGCAACGCCGCAATCGCCGAGGGTAACAAATAATATCCAATAATTTCGTTCGCACTGATGCGCACCTCGCCCGCGATCTCCACCGCCAAGCCCGTCGCTTGGCGTACGAATGCGAGCGCGCCATCTTCCATGCGCATGGCGGCATCCATCAAAGACTGACCTTGCTCGGTCAACTGTAGCCCTTGGGTAGTGCGTTTGAATAAATTTAATTTCGTCGCCGCCTCCAAGGCCTGGATCGCGCGCGTCAACGTCGGTTGAGATTCCCCCAATTCACGCGCCGCCGCAGACAGGCTACCTGCGCGCGCCACCGTCAAAAATGCGCGTATCAACCCCCAATCTATGCTATTCATAATTGAATACCCGGCATCTATTTATGCCAATTCCTTAACCACCCTTGAATGGTCATACTATCACCATCGACCAACACTGACTAGGAGTACGTTATGAAAAAGGCTTTGATTATGGGTATCACCGGCACCTTTGGCAGCCACGTCGCACGCGCCTTGGCGGCCCAAGGCTGGGCCATCCGCGCGCTGATGCGCGATCCCGCCAAGGCCCCGGAGGCGGCGCGCGATTACGACCTACAACGCGGGGACGCAGGCGATATCGACAGCATCCGTCGCGCCGCTGCGGATGCCGAGGTCATCGTGTATGCGGTCAACCCTCCGTATTATGCCTGGAACAACACCGCCTTGCCGTGGTTAAACAATGCAGTGACCGTCGCTGAGGAACGTGGTCTCACGCTAATATTTCCCGGCAATGTCTATGTACACGATCCTGCTGACGGCCCTGTGTTCGACGAGCAATCGCCTTCGCGGCCGATCACTTCTAAAGGCCGGATACGTGTGGCGATGGAAGAACGTTTGCGCCTCGCCGCCAACCAAGGCGCACGTGTGATTCTGGCGCGCGCCGGTGATTTTATTGCCGCCGATGCCAAATCGGCGTGGCTCGCCGCGCTGTTAAAAAAAACCAAGCGGGGTTATACATTACATGCGCCCGGTCCACGTGATTTAAAACACACCTGGGCCTACGCGCCTGATCTCGCACATGCGGTCGCCGAATTGATCGCACGACGCGCTGAATTAACTGCATTTAGCGCGTTCCATTTTGGCGGTTATCACCTCAGTTTTGACGAAATGGCCGCCGCGATACAGCAGGCAACCGGCACCCATGTCAACATAAAAAATTTTCCGTGGTGGATAATGCGCAGCGTCGCGCCGTTTTCTCCATTTGTGCGCAGCTTGTTGGAAATGCGCTATTTATGGAATCGAGAGATTTGTTTGGATGATGGTAAATTGCGGCGCATTTTAGGGTCTGCGTTAAAACATACGGACGTGGCTACCGCGTTGCGGGATGCGGGGTTTATTGCCGGCGCAGAGACTACGAGAGACGTTATACTCAACCCAAAGCGGGCCGCAAACCCTTAATACCCGTTCCTGACCGCAAGCCTCAATCCGCCTTGCGGTCGTTTTTCTACGAAAAATTCTTACCATAAACAATTACCCGCGCTTAGAGCGAACAAAGCTATTCGAGTCTCTACCAAACTAGGTTAAAATACCCCACCTCCGCCCCACTCTGGATCGCCATGTTGCGCCTCACCGAAATCAAACTGCCCATCGCCCATCCCGAAGGCGCACTACGGGCGGCCATATTGGAACGCCTGGGCATCCAAGATGCCGATCTAATTGATTTCACCATCGCGCGCCAGGGCCACGATGCGCGCAATAAAAACGCGATCTATTTCGTCTATACCGTTGATGTGCGGGTAAAAAATGAAGCCGCTGTGCGTGCGCAATGCGCAGGCAACCCGCGCGTCACGGCCTCGCCCGACACTGAATATCGCTTTGTCGCGCGGGCACCCGCGTCCCTGCCCGCCCGCCCCGTCGTCATCGGTATGGGGCCTTGCGGATTTATGGCGGGCCTGTTGCTCGCGCAGATGGGCTTTCGACCGATTATTCTCGAGCGCGGTAAAGAGGTGCGCCAGCGCACCCGAGACACCTGGGATTTATGGCGCAAACACCATCTGCATCCGGAGTCCAATGTCCAATTCGGTGAGGGCGGCGCGGGCACCTTTTCCGACGGCAAATTGTATAGCGGCGTGAAAGATCCGCGTCACTTAGGGCTGAAGGTAATGCAGGAATTCGTGCAGGCCGGGGCGCCGGAAGAAATTTTATATGTCGGCAAACCGCACATCGGTACATTTCGCTTGGTCAGCATGATCGAAAAAATTCGTGCGACAATAGAATCACTGGGCGGCGAGATCCGGTTTGAATCGCGCGTCGATGATTTCGATATTGTCGATGGAGCTGCGCGAGGACTGACCCTTTCCACCGGGGAATATATCGCTGCGAATCACGTCATTCTGGCGGTCGGCCATAGCGCGCGCGATACATTCCAAAAATTACATCAGCGCGGCGTCTATATCGAGGCCAAACCATTTTCGATCGGTTTTCGTATCGAACATCCGCAATCGATGATAGATCAATGCCGCTTGGGGCCGCACGCCGGTCATCCATTGCTGGGTGCGGCGGATTATAAACTGGTACACCACTGCAAAAATGGGCGTTCGGTATACAGTTTTTGTATGTGCCCCGGCGGCACCGTGGTCGCAGCAGCGTCGGAAGAAGGTCGCGTCGTCACCAACGGCATGAGCCAATATTCGCGCAACGAACGCAACGCCAATGCCGCCATCGTCGTCGGCATTACACCGGAAAAAGATTTCCCGGAACACGTGCTGGCGGGTATTGATCTGCAACGCCGGTGGGAGGAACGCGCGTTTGCATTGGGCGGACGCGATTACAATGCACCTGCGCAATTGGTCGGTGATTTTCTCGTAGGCAAACCGTCTACACAACTCGGCGCGGTGTTACCGTCTTATCAACCTGGTGTGAATTTGACAGACTTGTCTACCGCCTTGCCGGACTATGCCATCACCGCGATCCGCGAGGCGCTGTCGGCTTTTGATAAGCAAATAAAAGGCTTTGCGATGCATGATGCGGTATTGACCGGCGTAGAGACCCGCACCTCGTCGCCGATACGCATCAAACGCGATCCAAAAAGCTACCAAAGTATGAATACGCGCGGGCTCTATCCCGCAGGCGAAGGCGCAGGCTACGCGGGCGGCATCCTCACCGCTGCTATCGACGGCATTGAAGTTGCGGAAGCGGTGGCCTTGAGCATGGTCTATACGACGGTGAAACAATAAATGAACATCGTTCAATTATCATCAAAAGAAAATGCGCATTATAAACATCTCAAAAAAATCGCGGCCTCTGCGCAAGCGCGGCGCGAACATGCGCAAACACTGCTCGACGGCATACACCTGCTCACCGCACTCGCGGATAGCCATGGCGCATTGACGGATGTTATTGTGCGTCACGGCGCGGAACATCATCCCGAAATCGCACAGTGTCTAACGCGGTTTCCCGGTACGCGTATCATTTTATTGGACGAAAAGCTGTACGATGCGATCTCGCCCGTCACCACACCGGTCGGCATTATGGGATTATTTTCGATTCCAAAACCGCCCTTGCGCCTGCACGCGTGCGCGGTGTTGTTAGAAAATATTCAAGACCCCGGTAATCTAGGCGGATTGTTACGTACGGCGGCGGCGGCGGGTGTGGGCGCGGTGTTTTTATCTGCCGGTTGCACCGAGGCATGGTCGCCCAAGGCCTTGCGTGCCGGGATGGGCGCGCATTTTTCTCTGGATATACACGAACAACAACATTTGCCGCAAATCGCCGCGCAATACACCACCAGCATCGCAACACAATTGCACGCTCCGTTATCCATTTACGACCTCGCCTTTGGCGATTCCGTTGCATTTATTTTTGGTAACGAGGGCGCGGGATTAAGGACTGAACTGGCACTTTGCGCGACCCACCAAGTCCACATCCCTATGCCGGGCAGAATGGAATCGCTGAATGTGACGGCAGCGGCGGCAATATGCCTGTTTGAGCGCGTGCGCCAACTGAGCGTACACCAGGGTTAATAATATGCGTTTAAATAAATACCTCAGCGAAACCGGCATGTGTTCACGTCGCGAGGCGGATGCATGGATAGAAAAAGGGCGCGTCAGCATCAATGGCAAGCGCGCCGAACTCGGCACGCAGGTGAACGACGGTGACGAGGTCCGCGTCGATAATCGCGTGGCGGGCACGCAGCAAAAGAAAAAAAAGGTGTATATCTGCCTGAATAAACCCGTCGGCGTCACCTGTACCACCGAACTCAAGGTCACAGACAATATTATAGATTTCATCGGCCACCCGGAACGCATTTTCCCAATCGGGCGTTTGGACAAAGAGTCGGAAGGTTTGATCTTATTAACCAATAATGGCGACATCGTGAACGAAATATTACGCGCCGAAAATAATCATGAAAAAGAATATATCGTCACCGTAGATAAGCCGATTACAGATTTCTTCATCACGGGCATGGCCAAGGGGGTCAATATTTTAGACACCGTCACCCAACCCTGCGTGGTTCAAGCGATCAATAAATTTGTATTTCGTATTATTTTGACCCAAGGCCTAAACCGCCAGATACGCCGCATGTGCGAGGCCTTTGGCTATGAAGTCAAACGTCTGCAACGCGTGCGTATTATCAACATCACATTGGGAAATCTAAAGCCCGGTCGTTGGCGCAACTTGACCGAGGCGGAATTGCGTGGTTTATTGCCAAAACGCGAGGTGTGGTGAAAATTATATGACACCGGCATGGAAGCGCGTCTTCTATTTTAAATCTTAGCGACATCCCCGCGTAACATTCGCCCGCTATCGTAACCACACGCCGGAGTCACGTCGTTCTGACTCTGTTATTTATTCAATTTATTAAATTTATTCATTTACCCGTTGGAGAGATTTCCATGCCGACCCTCATCAAGAAGACCTTGGCTGTTGCTGTCGCGACGACCATGCTCACGACTAGCATCGCGCCCGCATTGGCCGCGACACCCGCAGTGCAAGGCCCGGAAGCGGTAGCGGATTGGTATCAAGCAGGACAACAATTCGTGCGCGACGCCGAACGTTTGCGTCCGAATCTACGCCGCGCCAAAAATGTCATTCTATTCGTAGGTGACGGTATGGGCGTATCCACGGTGACCGCCGCGCGCATTCTCGAAGGCCAATTAAATGGCAAATCGGGCGAAGAAAATCGCCTTTCCTTCGAGCGTTTTCCCTATACCGCATATTCCAAAACTTATTCTTGGGATCAACAAACTTCGGATTCTGCGCCAACCATGACCGCGATGATGACCGGTTACAAGGCGCGTGAAGGTATGCTGGCGGTTGATCACCTCACCGCGCGCGGTGAGTGCGATCCGACCGTGATTACCGCACATGCACTGCCGACCTTGCTGGAACAAGCCGCTGCAGCGGGCAAGGCCACCGGTGTTGTGACGACCGCCCGCTTGACCCATGCGACTACGGCGGCAACTTACGCCCACACCTCGGTACGCGATTGGGAGGCGGATGCAAATAAACCCGCAGGCTGCGGCGTTAAAGATATCGCGCAACAACTGATCGAAGTTTCACCGACTGTGCGCAGTAGTCTGCGCGTGGCAATGGGCGGCGGACGGACGTATTTTATGCCTAAGACGCAATTGGACCCGGAATATAATAAAAAAGGCCTGCGCAATGATGGTCGCGATCTCACCGCCGAATGGATAAATACGCGCGGCGCCGATGCAAAATATGTGTGGAACCGCGCGGGTTTCAACGCCGCTACGCCTGTTAACACAAACTATTTATTGGGGCTGTTCGAAAACAGTCATATGCAATATGCCGCAGATCGCGCCAGCGACAAGGCAGGTGAACCTTCGCTTACCGAGATGACTGAAAAGGCCATCCAATTGCTCGCCAAGGGCGATAAGGGCTTTTTTCTGCACGTAGAAGGCGGTCGTATCGACCATGCACATCACGCCGGTAACGCCAAACGCGCACTGCTCGATGCCATCGAAATGGCCAAGGCGGTGCAAAAGGCTTATGAATTGACCGATCCGCGCGAGACCTTAATTATCGTCACCGCCGATCATAGCCACACCTTTACCATCGCAGGTTATCCACATCGCGGCAACGGCATTGTAGGTCTAGTGTCTAGCGTTCCCGCCGTGGACGGCGCGCCGACGGTTCTTGACAAAGATAAGTTAGGCCTGCCCTACACGACGCTTGGCTACGCCAATGGCCCCGGCTGGCGCGACGCGCTCGTCAGCGGCGCGAAACGTCCTGACTTGACTGGCGTGGACACCACGCATCTCAATTTCCTGCAAGAATCCGCAGTGCCGCTTGATTCGGAGACCCACGCAGGCGAAGACGTGGGTATCTACGCCACCGGCCCGATGGCGCATTTGATTCATGGTTCAATGGAACAAAATTGGATATATCACGTGATGAAGACGTCGTTCGATTTCGATGACGATAACCGTCGCTAACATTTAGGCAAACCGTCCCGGCGCATATGCTAATCGTGCGCCGGTTTTGCTAATTTTTTCGCGTGAGATTAAACCCGTATGCGTATTCGATATTTTACATTTAGCATAGTTTTACTTTTCCATACCGCCGGTATTTATGCGCAGAATACCGGCACTACCCGCGAATTTCCGCCGCTTGCCGCACACTATACCGAGACACTCCAAGCCAAAAACAAGCCATCCACTACCGACGAGTGGTATCTGACCCGACGCGACGACCAAGTTGAAACCAGCCGTGGACTCTACAGCGAGGTGTGGCAACGCGATGCGCGCGGAGAACTGACCTTGACCCGTGTATTCCATCAAGAGGGACTCGCCCAGAAGCGGGCGAGCCCCTTAACTTCACGTGTGTGCCGGGCATGGCACGTATCTATGTCGGTGAAAGTCCGGCAGCCAGGTT
>CAKKRP010000018.1 GCA_919902765.1 Gammaproteobacteria bacterium
CGCCATTCGACCGCCACCGGTGGAGATTGTGCGGAGCAATCGCGGGTTTTGGGTAACAGTTGTTTGTTGCAATGTTTAATATTGCCATGCACGCCTACGATCAACATGCCTACCGGGGCGGCTTCGACGATTTTTGCAAAGTTGCGTTCTAAACGGCGGCGATTGGAAATGTCGGTGACAGTGGCGATGACTTGTTTTCCGATCGGTGTGTCGATGGGGTTTAGACCGATTTCTACTGGAAATGTGGTGCTATCGTTACGGCGCCCGAATAATTCTCGGCCTGTGCCCATACTGCGTTTTGTGGGGCTAGAGAAGAATGCATGTATGTGCGCTTTGTGATGGGGGCTGTGTTCCGTAGGGAGTAGAATTTCTATGGGTTTGCCTAGCAGCGCTTGATCTGCATAGCCGAATAAGCGGTGTAATTCCGCATTGGCAAGCACTATCATTCCAGCCGGATTGCACACCACCACGCTGGTGGGGAACGCCTTTTAACAACGCAGAATTCAAATTCAGTTCGGCGTCTTTAGTGTTTCTGGCCAGCATGTCCACGTTTTAGCCACCTCGTCATTGGTACATTAATCCAGTGTTTTCGCGCGCACCCGAAATGTGATGATCAGGACGGTGAGCGTGTTCAAGGTTTAGCGTGAATGACCAAGTGTATATGTAGGGAACAATTGCAAAATTGTGTAAACAAGTCGTGGTGTGAGTAAGGTATGGGGTCTAAAGATCCCGCGATTTTAGAATGAAAAAGGAGGAAGAAGGCGGGGCGCAAAAATAGTGGGGCAACTTATACCGGGCGTACGCCATGCTGATCGGCATGGGACGAAAATGGGGCAGTCTTTTTTGAAGGGAAATGGGCTGCCACGGGGTGAATGTCGAAGGTGTTGACGGCGAAGCGTTTTTCAATGCAAAAATGAACCGCCAGGTACTCTCCCCTGCGGCGCAGGCGGGCATCGCCAACATATGGGAGTATACGAAGAAACGATGGTATGATGGTTTCAATTGTTGCGCTTTGGCGACGCGCGACTCCATGCTAAACTCACGGCATTCACTATGCCTAAATCCGGGGATGTTTTATGGCTCTGGCACACCGCGATCAACATCAGCATACCTACGGCGAATACCGTACTTGGCCCGAGGAAGCACGTTACGAGCTTATCGATGGCCTTGCTTATGCCATGGCGCCGGCGCCGTCTATTGCGCATCAAGACATTGTCGGCGAGGTTTTTCGGCAAATAGCGAATGCCTTGGAAAATTCCCGGTGCCGCCCGTTCGTGGCGCCGGTCGATGTGCGTTTGCCGAAAGCGCGCGAAAAAGACGAGCAAATCGATACCGTGGTGCAACCCGATATTTTGGTCGTCTGTGACGCCTCGAAAATCGACGCCAAGGGCGTGCGCGGCGCGCCCGATTGGATTATTGAAGTCTTGTCCCCAGCGACCGCCACGCACGATCATATCGCCAAACGCCGTATCTACGAACGCCACGGGGTACGCGAATACTGGCTGGTGCATCCCACTGATCGCATGGTGACCATTTACCGTCTCGACAATAACAGCTACGGCAAACCGGATGTGGTTGAAATGAAAGACCAAACGGCCGTGGGGATCATGCCGGAAATCATCATTGAGTGGGAGCGGGTGACGCGGCGCTTGGCGGAGTAATTTTATGGATTGATCGTTCGCACGCCTACATGGATGTAGGCGGTAGTGCAGCGCCAGGAGCACGCTGCCGAGTAGATGGCTAATGGAAAATCTGGGTTAAACTCACCGTTTGAAATTTACTTTATGCAGCGCGAACGAGGGCGGGCGGTGGCGTGTTGGGTTTGAGCCCCCGCTCCATTATTATCCTTGAAATAAGCTCAATTATGTCTATAATTGTCCGTTATGGACAGTCAATTACGCGCTGTTGTTCGCCAAAAAATCATTGATGCCCAAGCGGCGCCACTACCGGTGCTGACGCGCCGGGACGTAAACGTTCGAGGCATTCCTTTCCAGTATTGCAATAGATGTATGCGCTTATCCGATTAAGCAGCTTGCTGGTTTTTGCCGCTTTGAAACGGCATGAAACCAGATTTTACGGCATCCAGAATAACCAATTCGACGAGTGAGCCGTCGGCCGCGTAACTGAGATTGATATTCCAATCTTGCGACGCCTCGCGCACGATGGGTTTATCGCTGAAGCAGATTTCCAGAATATCGTCTTGCGGAAAATAGGTGGTTTTCATGATGGAAGCTCCCAAGTGAAATGGTGCATCACGGTTTTTACGATTAATGCATCTTCAAGCACGGCGGCGATACAAAGCAGATTGTCGTTACGATCCGTCATGTGCTTGGCAATCCAAAGCTGTTGCGCCGTCTTTGAGCGCAACTCGCCTGTTTCTATGATGTCGAGCAGCAATCCTGCAGCAATCCTGCATCAATCTGCCGGTCAGCCATCCGGCGTTGGGCATGCGCAGTTATTATGACAGTTTTTTGAAAGCGTTGACTGATCATAGAGTGCAATTTTACCATTCTCCCAAGATTTTTGCGAGAGAACAAGGGGAAGAGAAAAGCAAATAAGGACACCCATAATCAATTCCGCGCTGGATTCGCTGGATCAGTTAAAGGCGCTTGCGCAACGCTTGGGGCAGGCGTTTGTGAAGGGGAGCGGCGTGGCAGTTGAATCGCCGTGGTGTGTGACCGTGAGCGCGCAATTTTCATCAATGGCTATAACGCGCCCATGCCCAATACGGACGCCGCGTGGCGTAGGCGCTGATCGAAGCATGCGAATGTGACGGGGATATCCGAGCGCATACGCACATACTCCGCTGCGGCGAGCTGCACACTGTCGTAGCCACGCAAGGCGAAGGCCTCTGCGAGGTCGCCGGCGCGTCGAATTAACATTTCGTCGGTTGCGATAACAAGATACCGTGGCCAGTCTTCCAGTAACTGGGTTTTTAATAGGCCGAGCGTGTTGTCGTTGACTCGTTGTTCGCGGCGTAGACGTGCGAATGTCGCCCGCGCCTCCACGTAGGACATTATGCTAGTGGCTGTCACGTCAGCGCCGAGCACGGATGATCGCACGGTGTCGCTACCGAGTTCCTGAATGTATAGTTTTACGAGGGCCGACGTGTCGAGGTAGAGGATCATCCCCTGTCCTCGTTAACCATGTCCGCCGCCAGCGGACCCGATCCCTGCAAGTGAACTTGGGCACCCTTCGGTTTGCCCCCCTGCCAGCTTACGCCCTTCGCCTCACGCAATCGTGAGAGGGCGTCGCTTTCAGCGACACCCGCGAGCGGCTCTAAGCGCGCAATGGGCTTGTTATGCACCGTAATGATCACCGACTCCCCCGCAGCGACACTTCGGAGGTATTGCGAGAGGTGGGTCTTAAACTCTCTGATAGGGACTCTCATTGATGTCCTTAGTAACCGTCTATTGAGGTCAGTATATACAATTAAGTGATCTCAAGTCAATCGGCAATCAAGAGGACAATAAAAAAACAATAAAAAGGACACCCATTATTCTTGATATTCCCCCCACCCCATCCGTTATCCTCCATGATCTAACCAAAACCCTCCTTGGCCGGAAAACCGTCACTGCATGGGCCCCTGTGTACCGCTAACGTAGGTGCGGCAGCGGTACAACCCCATAATAATGACGATTTGGCCATTTCCCCCTCATGCCTACTGGTGTAAGATGGCATTTTCGGGAACACGCCACAGGTTTAAGTTTATGCAACTGAATTTGGACTTATTTGATACCGCTACAGATGCCGCTACAGAGATCATTCCGGTCGATGCGAAAATAAATACGCAAAACCTTACCAAGGCGCAGAAACGCTTTAATTCGCTAATTGAAAAAATCGACAAACTTAAGCATGAACTCGGCCTTTGGCAGCGGACGATTCCACGCGTGCGGGAGCGGGTGGCGACGGAATTGACGCCTTTGATAGAAACCTTTGATAAACATCGCGCGGAATTTGCGCATCTACTCGATAGCGCCTATGAAAAGAAAATATTCAAAAAGAAAGAAAAGGAAAAACTCCGGCATTTGATTTGTAGCATAACAAGCGAGCTCCTAGGCGACGATGCCGATCACGCCTTAAAAGCCTTGCATGACAAACATAGCGAGGTCGCGTTCGACGAATTGGCCCAAGAAAAAAACGACATGGTGAAGACCATAATGGCGGATATCCTCGGCGTGGAATTGCCGGATGAAATGGATTTGAACGACGAACATAAATTCGCCGCGTTTATGCAAGAAAAAATGCATGCAGAGCAATCCAAGGCCGAGGCGCGTGAGCGGGCGGCGGAAGAGAAACGCGCCAAACGCAAAAAGTCCGCCAAGCAACTTGAGCGCGAGGCGCAACAACAGGCGCAGGCGCAGGATGTGCGCAAATCCATTCAAGAGGTATTTCGCAAATTGGCCGCTGCGCTGCACCCGGACCGTGAATCCGACCCTGTGGAGCGTGAGCGCAAGACCGCGTTGATGCAGCGGGTAAACGTGGCCTATAACAAAAAAGATTTGTTGCAATTATTGGAATTGCAGTTGGAGGTCGAGCAAATCGATCAATCCCATCTCAGCACAATGTCCGATGCGCGCCTGGTACATTTTAATAAAATCTTGAAAGAGCAGTGCGACGAATTGCAGCAAGAATTGGCGGAAATACAAATACCGTTTAAAATGCAATTCGATGTGGCGCCTTATGTGACGTTATCGATTGCCGATATCACGCTTCGTTTGGATTTCGATATCAAAGATATCAAAGCCAGTATTGCGGATTTGCGCGGCGATCTGAAGGATTTTAAAGATCCGAACCGCTTGAGGGCTTGGTTGAGGCGAATTCAAATGCCCAAGCAAGCTAAGTTTGACGAGTTCGATTTTCCGTTCTAATTGTAATCGTACAAATGCCCCTCTCGGGGCATTTTTGTTTTATGGGTCTGATAAAGGGGGTATTTCCGGCGGCACTGTCACGTTTTCATATAACGCCTCTATCGCGACACGAAAGTCCACGCTGGCGAATTCAACTTTTTGCCCCGCACTGAAAGGGTATAACACCCAATGGCCGGTGTTGTCCAAACGGAAGACCTCCACGCTGATACGATCCGGGTCGATGATGACGTATTCGCGTAAGGCGGGACTTGCGCGATAGCGGGCGAATTTTTGGCCGCGATCATAGGCGGCGGTGGAGTCGGACAATACCTCGATGACGACGTGCGGGTGAATTTTAAAATAGTCGTTTTTGCGGTCGCGTTCGTCGCAGGTGACCACGACATCGGGGTAGAAAAACGCGTTGACAGACTCGACGCGCACCTTCATATCGGCCATGTAGATGCGGCAGGGACCGCCGCGCAGGTGTGAATGTAACAACGCGAAAATATTGCCCGCTACCGTCACATGCGCGTCGCGCGCGCCGACCATCGCGTATACCTCGCCGTCGATATACTCGTGTTTGATATCCAAGGTTTTTTCCCAGTCCAAATAGGACTGGGGGGACATCTTGGCAAGCTTGTGAGGGATGGACATCGCCGCGCTCATCGGGATTACGATAGGGTAATTATAGCCTACTTATATTATTATCGGCGAGGAAACGGCACATTTGAGACACAAAACAGTGCTAATTTTGGTACTATACACGCGTGAGTCTGGATTACACTACCCTCGATCTTTTGCGCCAAAATCACCCGGCATGGCGGCTATTGGCCTCGCCACACGCGCCCCTGGTCGTGAGTTTTTTGCAGCGTGTATTCATCGCCCCGAATGTGCGCGTGATGGCGCAGGCCGATGTGGTTGAGGCCTTGGAGGATGAATTATTCGCGTTGCGCGCGCGGCTGGGTGCGGCAAGTTTTCCTAAATCCGCGCTGGATTATCTGAACGATTGGGCGGCGCAGGACAAGGGCTGGCTGCGTAAATTTTATGCCGACGGTTCGGACGAACCGCAATTTGACCTGACCCCGCCGACTGAAAAGGCGATTGCCTGGTTGGGTACGTTGACTGCGCGGGCCTTCGTGGGCACGGAGTCGCGCCTATTGCTGTTGTTTGATTTACTCAAACAAATGAGCGATGGCCGTCAGAGCGATCCGCAGACGCGTATCGCCGAATTGCAAAAGCGCCGCGATGCGATTGATGTTGAAATCGCCCAGGTATCGGCGGGCGACGTTACCCTGTTGGATGACACGGCCCTGCGTGATCGTTTTCAGCAATTCACCCAACTTGCGCGTGAGTTGTTGAGTGATTTTCGCGAGGTGGAACACAATTTTCGTGCGCTAGACCGTCGCGTGCGTGAGCGTATCGCGTTGTGGGAAGGCAGTAAAGGCGCGTTGCTGGAAGATATCATGGGTGAACGCGACGCGATTGCGGATTCCGATCAAGGGCGTAGTTTTCGCGCCTTTTGGGATTTTTTGATGTCGAGCCGCCGTCAAGAAGAGTTGACGCAATTATTAGACACGGTGTTGGCGTTGCCGCCAGTGGCGGAACTCAAACCCGATGCGCGCACCCGGCGTGTACACTATGATTGGTTGGAGGCGGGTGAGCATACGCAACGCACTGTCGCCGATTTGAGCAAACAATTGCGGCGTTTTCTCGATGATAAGGCGTGGCTGGAGAATCGTCGTATCATGGAAATTCTGCATGGTATTGAGGCCAAGGCGTTGGCCTTGCGCGCGACGATGCCGGCGGGTGAAGTGATGACGATGGCCGATACCGCCGCCGAGATCGATTTGCCGATGGAACGACCGTTGTACACCCCGGCTATCAAACCCTTGATCGCCAATATCGCGTTGCAAACCGGCGATAGCGCGGTCGATGCCGGCGTCTTGTTTTCACAACGCGTGGTGGATCGCGCGCAATTGGCGTGGCATATTCGTCATGCGTTGCAAGCGCGCGCGCAAATTACGCTAAGCGAACTGTGTACGCTACAACCGTTGCAACAAGGTTTGGCGGAATTGGTGGCCTACCTCCAATTGGCAAGCGACAGTTTCAAGTGTGTGGTGGACGAGACGGTGGAGGATATCATCGTGTGGCAAGGCGAGGGACTTTACGGTCAACCGAGCACCAAGCAGGCACGTTTGCCGCGTGTGATTTTTGTCAGATAGCGATGAGAGGCGTATAGATGAGCGTATCCAGCGAGACAAATAATACTGCTGTGCTGGATTTATCGGCCTTGGTGGTGCCGTTGCTCAAGGGCGTGATTTACCAAGAAACTGACGCCGCCACATGGAACGCTTTGCTCAATTTACAGGCGCGGGTGCGCGATTATATCGTTGTTTTAGGGTTGGAATTGATGTTGGACGAGGCCGAAGGGTATGCATTTTTGCGCGCGCGTGCGGTTGCCGACGATGACGCAGCCGCGAAGCTTCCGCGCCTGGTCGCAAGGCGTCCGTTATCGTTTCTGGTGAGTCTATTATTGGCTTTGTTGCGCAAAAAATTGGCCGAATTCGATGCCAGCGGCGGTGCGACACGACTGGTCTTATCGCGTATGGAAATAGTCGAATTGATACGCGTATTTTTGCCTGAGAGCAGCAATGAGGCCAAATTAATCGATCAAGTGGATACGCACCTGAATAAAATCGTCGAACTGGGTTTTTTGCGACGGCTTAAATCCACTGCGGGGGTGTCCGATGCGCAAACCGCGACGTATGAAGTGCGTCGCATTTTAAAGGCCTTTGTCGATGCGCAATGGTTGGCCGACTTTGACATCCGTTTGGTCGCGTACCAAGACCAACTGAGTGCATCCGGCCATGAATGATGTGCAAACATTGGATTTGAATTTCATCGCTGATGATACGCTGTCGGGGTTTCGGTTGCATCGTTTGGAGGTGTACAACTGGGGTACGTTCGATGCGCGGGTGTGGTCGCTGCATCTCGACGGTAAAAACGCCTTGTTGACGGGTGATATCGGTTCGGGAAAATCAACGCTCGTCGATGCGGTGACCACCTTGTTGGTGCCCGCACAACGTATCGCCTATAACAAGGCCGCCGGTGCGGATAACAAAGAACGCACGTTACGGTCTTATGTGTTGGGGCATTATAAATCCGAGCGCAACGAATTGAGCGGTACCGGCAAACCGGTCGCGTTGCGCGACCATAATAATTATTCGGTGATTCTCGGTGTTTTTCACAACGCGGGTTATGATCAAACCGTGACCTTGGCGCAAGTTTTTTGGATGAAGGATGCGCAGGCGCAACCGGCGCGATTTTTTATCGGTGCCGAGCGCGCGCTGTCCATAGCCGGGGATTTTGCGAATTTCGGCTCGGATATCGCTGCATTGCGCAAAAAATTCAGACATAGCGGGGCCGAGGTATACGACAGTTTTCCACCGTATGGCGCTTGGTTTCGGCGTCGTTTCGGCATCGAAAACGAACAGGCGTTGGAGTTGTTTCATCAAACAGTGTCTATGAAATCAGTCGGAAATCTAACCGAATTTGTGCGTAGCCATATGTTAGAGCCATTCAATGTCGCGCCGCGAGTGACGGCCTTGATCGGACACTTCGATGATCTTAATCGCGCCCATGCGGCAGTGTTGAAGGCTAAACGCCAGGTGGAATTATTGACACCGCTGGTGGCCGATTGCGACCGGCATCTCAGCCTCAGCGCCGCCAGCGCCCAATGGCGGGCCTGTCGTGAGGCCTTGAGGCCGTATTTTTTAGGGCTAAAACACGAATTATTACAACGGCGTTTGGTGATATTGGATGAAGAATGGCGACGCCAACATGGGCAAGTACAACGCGTAGAAGAACGCAAACAAGTGCTACGGGCGGAAGAGGTCGATCTTAAGCGCAATATCGCTGAAAACGGTGGCGATAGATTGGAACGTCTCAGCGAAGAAATACGCACAAAAGACGCTGAACGGCAGGTCCGCGAACGCAAGGCGCAACGTTATGATACCTTGGCGCGCGCGGTGGGGGGCGATCCGGTCGCCGATGAAACGGCCTTTTTGGCGCAGCATCGGCAATTTTCTGCGCTGACAGAGGCCGTTAAGACGCATGAGGCGGCATTGCAAAACACCTTGACCGAACACGCCGTTGCGTTCAAGCAAGGTCAACAGGAATATGCCGTTTTATGCGCGGAAATCGACAGTTTAAAGGCGCGGCGCAGCAATATCCCCGCCGCACAAGTGACGATGCGCATGGCCTTGTGCAAGGCGCTTGCTTTAACGGACGTGGACATGCCCTATGCAGGTGAACTGCTCCAGGTGCGTGAGGACGGCGGCGAATGGGAAGGCGCTGCAGAACGTCTATTGCGTAATTTCGGTTTGTCGTTGTTGGTGCCGGATGCCCATTATGCGCAAGTCGCAGAGTGGGTGGATCGCACGCATTTAAAAGGCCGTTTGGTGTATTTTCGCGTGCGCACTGGCGCGCAGGGAGAGCTGCCCAATCTGCATCGAGATTCGTTGGCGCGTAAGATCGCGATAAAGCCGGATTCGGCGTTTTATAATTGGCTGGAGCGCGAAGTGGCGCAGCGTTTCGATGTCGCTTGTTGTGCGACACCGGAACAATTCCGCCGCGAGACGCGTGCGATCACGCGCGCCGGTCAGATCAAGGCGCCAGGTGAACGTCACGAAAAAGACGATCGTCACCGGTTGGACGACCGCGCTCGGTTTGTGTTGGGTTGGACCAACACCGCTAAGATCGCCGCGCTCGAAGGTCAGGCCAGGGGTATGGAAAACGCCTTGGCGGATCTGGGTGGTCGCATCGCCCACGTGCAGACAGAGCAGCGTGCGCTGAAAACTAAGCTGGAAAATCTATCCAAACTCGATGAATATGGCGATTTTCGCGAACTCGATTGGCCGTCAATGGTCGCGGAAGTGGCGTGTTTGCAAGATGAAAAACGCGCGCTGGAATCGACCTCCGATGTGCTCAAACAACTCGCCGTGCATTTGCAAACGTTGACGAATGAATTAAAGGAAACAGAGTCGCAATTAGAAGACCTAAAAGACAAACGTTCCAAAACCGAGCAAAAGAAATTGGATGCGGAGGCCTTGTGCGTGCAGACAAGCTTGGCGCTCGACGAGCCAGAATATGCGGCGCATGCGCAATATTTTAATAAACTCGATACGCTGCGAGAAGAGGCGCTTGGCGCACATCAACTCACGGTCGAATCTTGTGACAATCGCGAGCGCGAATTGCGTGATTGGTTGCAGAATAAACTCGATGCCGAGGAGCAGAAGGTTAAGCGACTGAGCGAAAAAATTATCGCGGAAATGGGCAAATATTGCATAGAATTTTCACTGGATACGCAAGAGGTTGATGTCGCGGTCGAGGCGGCGCAAGAATATCGCGCCATGCTCGATAAATTGCAGGCCGACGACTTGCCGCGTTTTGAGGCGCGCTTCAAAGAATTGCTGAATGAAAACACCATCCGCGAGGTCGCTAATTTTCAATCGCAACTGGCGCGCGAGCGAGAGATGATAAAAGAACGCATCGCGCGCATCAACGAATCGTTGACGCAGATCGACTATAACATCGGGCGTTATATCGTATTGGAGGCGCAGCCGGCCTTGGATGCCGATATACGCGATTTTCAAACCGAATTGCGCGCGTGTACGGAAGGCACGCTGAGCGGCTCTGACGATGCGCAATATTCCGAGGCAAAATTTCTACAAGTTAAACATATCATCGAGCGTTTTCGCGGTCGCGAGGGGCAATCCGAGCAAGACCGGCGGTGGGCGATCAAGACCACGGATGTGCGTAATTGGTTTGTGTTCGCGGCCAGCGAGCGCTGGCGCGAGGATAATACGGAGCACGAACACTATTCCGATTCCGGTGGCAAATCCGGCGGGCAGAAGGAAAAATTGGCGTATACCATTTTGGCGGCGAGTTTGGCCTATCAATTCGGTCTGGAGTGGGGCGCGGTGCGCTCGCGCACGTTCCGATTTGTGGTCATCGACGAGGCCTTCGGGCGCGGCTCGGACGAATCCGCACAATACGGATTAAAGTTGTTTTCGCAGCTAAATTTGCAATTATTGATCGTCACACCGCTGCAAAAGATTCACATTATCGAGCCCTATGTCGCGAGTGTCGGGTTTGTGCATAACGAAGAAGGGCGCGCGTCTAAATTGCGCAATCTTTCCATCGCGGAATATCGCGTGGAGAAGGCGCGCATGCAGGAATGAACACATTGTCGCACACCATCGCGGAGACATCACGCGGCCCGCGCAAGCGTTGGACGCACTCCGCCGATGTCCACGCACAGTTGGAAAAACTTTGGGCGCGTGGCGACCTGCTGGCAAGCCTGGCGACGGGCGTGTCGCTGTTCCCGCAGCGCCTGATGCTCAAGGCACCCACCGCGCGCGAGTTGACCGAGCGTTTCGACGAGGTGCGCGCGTGGATCGCCGAGCTGCGTGCGCTGACGCACTGCCGCGTGGAGCTGCGTGAGGTGCATCATCGCGTGTTGGGTCATAACGCGATTCCGGCGGAAATTTGGATAGATACGTTGGACGATGCGTTGGTGATGCTGGCCAAGCAGCACGATGCGCTCCGTTTCGATAGCGTGCTGGCACGCACGCAAGCACGCCAACCGATGTTGCTGGATTGGATAGCGAAGCATCCGTTGCGCGCATTGGCATTGGCCGACGCGTGGGAACCATTATTAGATGTTGTTGCGTGGATGCAGGCCCATCCGCGCCCCAATGTGTATCTGCGCCAAGTGGATATCGTCGGTGTGCATAGCAAATTCATCGAGGCGCATCGCGGCGTATTAGCGGAATTGCTGGACATTATATTGCCGTCGGCGGCCATCGATGTGGCGGCGACTGGCGTGGGCCAATTCGCCCGGCGTTATGGATTCTGCGACAAACCGTCGCGTATTCGATTTCGCGTGCTCGACCCGGCGTGTGCGATATTGCCGGGGACGAATATGCAAGATGTCACGTTAGATGTAGACAGCTTTGCACACCTTAAACTTAAGGTTACGCGTGTATTCATTACCGAGAATGAGATCAATTTTCTGAGTTTTCCGCATCTGGCGGCAAGCATGGTGGTGTTCGGTGCGGGATACGGATTTGAACATCTCGCCCAGGCGCGGTGGCTGATGCATTGTAAAATCTATTATTGGGGCGATATCGACACCCATGGTTTTGCGATACTCGATCAATTGCGCAGCCATTTTGCGCATGTTGAATCGCTATTGATGGATCGCGCGACGTTCGACAAATTTAAATCGCATTGGAGCGCGGAGGAAAAACCGGTGCTGCGAGATTTACCGCGCTTGACCGACGCAGAACGCGCATTGTATGACGATTTGCGCGACCGGCGTGTCGGGAGCAACGTGCGCTTGGAACAGGAAAGGATCGCGTTTGGCTGGCTGAAACAGGCGTTGGCAGGGCTATGAGGCAGGTAGCGTCACCTAAAAAACGTTTTTAATCAATAGATTGACAATATGAAGGTCTTGGTCTATAAATTGTAGATATTCGGAAGTTTGCGTGATTTCGAGCGTTTTTTACGTGTCTGCGCCGCGCGTTGCGGGCAAACTTTGAATGTGTCGGAATTGGCGCGCGACGTTGGGATATCGCATACGACCGCCAAGCAGTGGTTGAGCGTGTTGCAAACGTCGAATCAAATTTTTTTATTGGAACCCTATTACCGCTCACTCGGTAAACGCTTGGCTAAATCGCCGAAGCTGTATTTTGCCGACACGGGATTGGCGACCTATTTGATGGGCTTTGAATCCGCCGATACCTTATGGGGCAGCGCCTATATCGGTGCCTTGTGGGAAAACTATGTAGTCGCGCAATGGGTACGCTGGCGCGACGTGAGGCAGCCTAACGCCAGTTTATGGTATTGGCGAGATCAAGGCGGCAACGAAGTCGATTTGATTGTGGAAATCAATCAGCAAATCTTCGCGATAGAGTGCAAGCTGACAGAAAAGCCCTCCACGCGAGAATGCGCCGGTATAGCGCGCGTTAGCGCGATGTATGGAAAGCAATTGGCGGCGGCTTATGTCGCGTGTCATACACCGCAGGCCTACGACATTGTTCCTGGGGTGGCGGCGGTCAACGGCTGGAAGGTGTGGCCACTCAAATAACGTCGCGCCACTCATTGCTCTTGGTATGCGCTGATGGCACTGTCCTTCCGCCTCGTGGGACGCGTCACGGCCTCTGATTGATCTTCCCCCCACGCCTAATCGGCGTAAACTTGCGTCTTTTGCCGGGTTTTTTACCGATGTTGATGAGTTTGTTGGCCTGGATCACGCTGTTTTGCGTGATCGGGGGCGTGTTGAGCGTGGTCGCGGCCGGGACGTTTTTGGTGTTGCCATAAGCGTGGCGCACGCGCGCATTTTCGGTGAGCGTAGCCTCGTCTTGAGACGATGCACAAAAACGCAATGCTATGCGTATTTGCCCATACACTCAGGCATATTATGCACTTTGCTTGGCAAGTGAAAGTAGACGAAAATCGCCGCACCGAAGACATCCATCTGTTGACAGCCTCTATTCGAGCCGATATCGTCTTTGTTTGGTGGGTTCCTATCGCCACGGAAATGAAATTGCTGGTTCGGCACATACAATGAACGATATGTTGGCGCGGGTGCGTACGCCTTTAACGGTGACTATACGATGAAGTTTGTGATTACAAAAAATATTTATCCCAATTGGCGGACGCGTTCCGTAACGGCTCGCGCTTGGTGCGTGATCATCAAGTGTCTACCGCAGATCATGGTCGCGCTCGGTAGCGCCGTGGCCGCGCTGGCGGCGCACGCCGCTATGTCGCCGACCTCGGTTGAACTGGAAAAATTGCGAATTCAAATTGAAGCCCATCCGATACCCGACGCAGAGTTGCATTATCTTGCGTTATTCCCCAAAACCTTTGCCGAATTCACCAAGATTTTTTCGTTTCAGTATTCATCGTCCGGTTATGCGCTGCCGAATGAAGAGCTTGAAAAAACACATGCGGAACATTTGCGGTTGCTGGAAAAGCTGGCCATGAAATATCCCCAACAGGTGCTTGATATATGGCTCAGCGTTTCGATAGACGGCAAGGAAAGTGCGGATGCGGTGAGCTACTTGCAGTCGCAACTCGCGGAATATGCTGCGAAAGAAACCGAGATATTTGCGGCGGCGCTACTTGCTAAACCCGACGCTCAACGTAAGAGCATTATTAAGTTCTTGGCCGATGTGGAGAATTTTTCAGGGTACCCGGAGTACGAGACTATTCTTGGCAATTTGGAAAAACTCGGTCACACCAAACTTAGGCGCCTGTTTTCGGATGCCAAGGCCCAGCGTATAAAATACCGGCATTCGCCTGGCGAATGAGCACGTATTGTGGCTTAACTCGCCGTCTCAACAGGTGGCGAGCGCCTTACTGCATCGGTTTTCCCGCCACCAGGAGAATGTGCATGCCGAAGCTTTTGGGGTGGGACGTTTGCAGCAGGTTCAAGTGCAACACATGGACATATTGAATATTGCCGACTTCTGTCTGCGAAGTCCAATAGTCGTCAGTTTCGAGGTTGATGGAAAAATCTGCATTCACCATCACTGTATTGGCGAGCGTGCTCACATGATGCATATATTCTGATGTAGGTCTTTGCACGCCATTTTTACGGCTAAAATCGATAATGCTATACAGTTCCATCATCACTGGCAGACGCCAGTCGCTACGTCCGCATAGTTTTATGCTGTTAACATATTGAATATATTTTTCGGTGTTGCATGCGACGCCACTACAGCTAGATGTGCTTTCAACCCCCGCGTAACCGCCGTTAGTGGCGGCATTGGAATCGTACCAGGTGTAATTGTGTTGGTAGTAACGGGGGTTGGATTTTACATCGCTTTTATGCTCCCAATAGAGCCCCGTGACTTCGTCTTTGGTGCAGACCCATGCGTCTACGCCGCCGGTGCTGGGTACTGGATCGCCTGTGTTATTAAGTTTGGTGAATTTGAAGCTCTTAATTGTAGTTGCGTCTTGACCGGGATATCCAACCGGTTCGGTGGCGATAGCGGCGGGTGTGGTGGCGCGTAAATCGCCGTCGGTTGCGAATTGGTCATAGACGGCGTAATTTTTCCAACCGCAGTTAGGTACTGCAATGTTGCCTCCCGTAACAGTGGGTTTGGCGCAACCGTTTTGCGCACCCGTTGGCGCTGGTATCGGTGTAGCGTTCGTTTGATACGTATTGCCGAAATTAAATTTAATTTTCCATTCCACGCCAGTCGATGTATTGATACCGGGCACGGTATACAAAATGGTGGAAGGCTGATTGTTCGCTATGCCACTGAGGGAATCAGGCACCTGACAGAGGCCATCGGGGGGTACACAGATATAGGTAGGTATCGGAATAAAAGTTAATAATTTGCTGTCAGTGGTAGTGGGGATGATTTCAACATTGTTTACGTCTGATAATTTAAGATCGACCGTCCATTGATTGTCGGCGGTTTTGGTGAAGGTGATCTTGGGTGTGTATGCGACGCCATCGAAAGCATAGATTTTGGGCGCTATTTGTGGCATTACACAGCTCTGCGGGGGGGGCGGCGGATTTTTACTGCAATCCGCATAAACTGGGTCGTGATTGTCGTAGAATTTCAGCAGCGTTAGAGGCACGCTGCCATTAATTGCTGTCCCCACGTCCAACCCGGCGTTGATAGCGACATCATTGGTCACGAAATAGGAATAGGTGGTGGTGTTGTAGAGCGTCGGCGTTGTCAATGCCGGCAGCGCCGGTCCGTTGATGAATTTAGTAACGCCCGTGTCATTTAGCGTCAGCGAATAGGCTAAGTTTCGTATATCGGGCTTAGGCGCGGGCGGCGGCGTGCCGGTGCCTATGCCGCAGCCGCTCAATGTTATTAGCATCGTTGCGACACCAAAATAGGTGAGAAACGTGTGACGCGGTTTCATCGGGGTATCGAGCATAAATAGAGTAATCATTGAGCATCTCGCACGAGTAAGACGGGGAGTTTGGTCAGGTCATCAATGTGCGCTAGTTTAGGGCTGCCGCTGCTGAATTCGATGGTATACGCCGTGTAATAGCGTTGAATTCTTTCTCTGATCATCACTAATGTGCCGGCGGGTGTTGTGGGGTCAGACGTGGGTTGGGAGGCCATATCGTCTTGTGTCACAATGGACTCGACCATCGCGGTATTCGGCGTGCTCGACCAATAGGCGTATTCGCCTGTCGGAAAGGCTTTAATATCCAGCATGGGTGAGGTACAGTTCAATTCTATTAATGAGATCAATTCTTTAATATTGGGGACCCGCCATGCCTTGCCGGTGCGCAGGGCTTCTGCGCCCGCCTGTTGCAACGCCTCTTGCCAGGTTTGCGTTTTCCCATTCTGAAGTTGTCCGCATTGCTTGGTGCTAGGATAAAATTCCGCACCCAGCGGGCAGCGTTGCCAGACCAGGCCGGTCACGCGATCCGTGACGCTGTAGTCTGCGTTGTAGGTGTAACGATTGGTAAATCTACCCGGGACGTTTTTACTGCAAAGGTGAGTCGCGGTATGATCGGCCCATACCGGTGCGACGACTAGCACGAGCAGCCAGGCAACAAACAATTTCATGTGACTTCCCCGCGATGAACTACATTAGTGGGGCTATAGTGCGTGATGAGGATTAAAAAAGCGTTAATTAGGGGATAGGTATATAAGGTGTTGTTGCGACAATAAAAACGCTGTATTTGCCGGATGCTATAAAATTAAAATTACAGGGTAGCGGGGGGAGCTACCCTGTAGAAGGGAGGATGAGAAGAGAGATAAGAGATGTCAACTCTCCATGTCTTCGGCAAAGCTGCCGAAAGACATCAGACATATTGCACGGCCCATGCCAACTAAGTTTGTTGCGCCTCAATGAGTTGCGATCCGCCCGCTTGTTCAGGTTGCGGCCGCGCTAGAAAGGGTAAGGGCCGCATCCGCCTCTGAATGGTAAGTCAAAAACGCCATCATTTTGACAAAACGTCAATAAAATGACTAACTTACGTCAATATTATGACTATATCGAGCTGGCAAGCTAAGAGTATAGCGCCCTAAAACATTATAAATTAATAGCAATAGGCAGGCGCCTACCCGCTTGACCGCGCAATGCGGGTCAGCACGTCGGCCGGTAAACGCCTTGTATGTTGGCGTCTGTGCGCGCGGCGCTATTCTGATTGTGCTGCTACTATTATGAGTGATTATAGGACGAAAAACGTCGTAGTGCTCGGGATGAACGCGGTGGTGTGTAGGGTTGTGGCGATGATCGGCTGGCGGTTCGCAAGAACTATTATTGCGCGTGTTGGATTGGCGGCGCTCGCAAATGGTTAACAGTGGCGTCATCGGGTTAGGTTGATACGCTATGCGGTTATTGATAATCTTGCGTTGGGTTCGCTCACGTTGTGCAGTGACGAAAACGGCAAGCATTTTTACATAGATTTGCGTTTGTTTGTTGTATTCAAGCCTGTGGGTGCGCCGACGATAACAAGTATGGACGTTGTTACGTAAATGCGATTTGAGTGAGGTCTGGGCGGCTGCAAGACCGGATTTCCGATATCTAATTTGATGGTGCAGAGAAAATCCATGAATTTACCAGGCGGGCTACAGGGCATCACATTAAACCAGGCCAAATTATTGGTCGTCGATGATGAACCCGCAAACGTGAAATTATTGTGTCGTTTGTTGGAGGCGGAAGGTTATCGGCAAGTGATGCACACCATAGATCCTAGAGTGGTGGTGGGCTTATATCGTGAGCATCAGTTCGATTTAGTGTTGTTAGACATACGCATGCCTTATATGGATGGCTTCGAGGTGATGCGCGGCTTGCAAGCGGTCGATGCGGGGGATTATGTGCCGGTGTTGGTGCTGACCGCGCAAACCGATAAAGAGACGCGTGTGCAAGCCTTGGAATGCGGCGCCAAAGATTTTGTGAATAAGCCGTTCGATCGCTTAGAGGTTATGACGCGCATACGTAATATTTTACAAGTGCGCTTGTTGCATAACCGCATACGCCAAGAAAATCGCACCTTAGAACAACAAGTGCATGCCAGTTTGCAGGAATTAGAAGCGACACGCCTGGAAGTGTTGCGGCGCTTAGGATTGGCGGCGGAATATCGCGATAATGAAACCGGTTATCATATCGTGCGTATGAGTAAGTATTCGCAGTTGTTGGCGCAGGCGTTGGGGTTGCCGGAGGCGAAATGCACGCGTATTTTACAAGCCAGCCCTATGCACGATATCGGCAAAATCGGCATTCCCGATTCTATTTTGCTCAAGCCCGGTAAATTGGACCCGGCGGAATGGGATATTATGAAGACGCACGCCACGATAGGCGCAGAGATTTTGTCGCATGGATCGCAATTGCTTGAGGAGGCGCGCGTTATTGCGTTGAGTCATCACGAGAAATGGGACGGCAGCGGCTATCCACAGGGCTTGGCGGGTGACAAAATTCCCATTGAGGGCCGCATTGTGGCCGTCGCAGATGTGTTCGATGCCCTCACCTCGGAACGTCCGTATAAGAGGGCATGGGCCATGGCCGATGCCGTGGAGGAAATCAAAAAAGGCCGCAGAAAGCATTTTGAGCCCGCAATTGTTGATGCATTTATCAGTATTTTACCTGGAATTACCGAGATACACGCCCGATACAAGGACTGAGCGAGTGTAGTGTGACGTTCTTTTTAGGGAAAATGTGACGCAGTGCAGGTTTTCTACGATGTGATGGGCCTGCGCGTATTGGGGAATGTGAATTTGAGTGTGAAAATCCCCTGGATAGAGTCGCTACACTAAATATTAATATCAATACGCAGTGGAAAAGGGGTACGTATGCGCCGGGAACGACGTAGATATCAGCGTGCTGCAGTTCAAGGTACCGGGGTTCCCGGTGAATTTCACTTACGTACGGGCGGGCGGTCTTTTCAATTTACACGTGTACACGACGTGTCTATTTCCGGTATGGGGGTTTCGTTGCCGGTGTCCTTGCCCAAAGGGGAAATGGTTGCTCTGGATTTTAATTCGGTGGATTTTTCGATGGTCTTGAGCGGGAAGGTGATTTGGTGTGTCACGCAAGAGCCGGAGCTGGGTTGTCCGTTTCGGGTCGGGATAGAATTTGATGCCACAAACAAACAAGACAGCGCGGTGTTTTTTATGACCTTGCGCGAATATCTGGATCACTATGAAGATGATTTTTAACGCCTATCTACGCCATTTCGATGGTCTCGCGAGTGATCGGTCTGAGTTCCTGTAAGGCATGTATTTTCGCCCGTATACGCGTGGCCGTGGCGGGTTTGATAAAATCTCACATCTTCCTCAATTAATCTCTTTTTAGCCCCACTTTCGCTCGCGCGGCAGTTGCTATATCATGCCTCCCAGTGGCTAATTTGCGGACGGGTGAGGTATGCCGGTAGGTTTAAGCGGATTGCCGGCGTTGCAGGCCTTGCGTCAAGACGGATGGGTGGAGGCGGCGCATGGTATTATGACGATCGACATCGCGCCCAAGGGCGCGTCGGTGCGCGTACGCCTGGGGGAAAAAGAAGTGACCGTGACGCGAGGAGTAGAGATATGAAGGTTATTTTGGCCAATCCACGCGGTTTTTGCGCCGGTGTCGATCGCGCGATCGAAATTGTCGAGCGCGCGTTGGAAGTCTTGGGTGCGCCTGTTTACGTGCGTCACGAGGTCGTACACAATCGGTTTGTGGTGGACGGTTTGCGCGCCAAGGGTGCGATATTTATCGACGAATTATCGCAAGTACCCGCAGGTTCCACGGTCATATTCAGCGCGCACGGCGTGCCTAAAGGCGTGCAAGACGAGGCGCAACAGCGCGGCTTGCGGGTATTCGACGCCACGTGTCCGTTGGTAACCAAGGTGCATTTGTCGGTATTAAAACACCAACGTGCGGGGCGCGATGTGGTGCTGATCGGGCATGCCGGACATCCGGAAGTTGAAGGGACGATGGGTCAGTTCGATCAGTCTTTGGGCGGTCAGATGTATTTGGTCGAGACGACAGAAGATGTCGCGCGCTTGCACGTTGCGCAGCCTGAGCGTTTAGCCTATGTCACGCAAACAACCTTATCGTTGGACGATACGGCGGCGGTCGTGACGGCCTTGCGCGAACGTTTTCCGGATATCGTAGTGCCGCGCAAAGACGATATATGCTATGCCACGCAAAATCGCCAAGAGGCGGTTAAAGCCCTGGTCGATGATTGTGACGTGTTGTTGGTGGTGGGTTCACGCAACAGCTCGAATTCCAATCGTTTGCGCGAGGTGGCTGAAAAACGCGGTGTGCGCGCCTATTTGATAGATAAACAAGAAGATATTGATCCCCTGTGGTTGATCAATGCACGTGTGGTGGGCGTCACCGCCGGTGCCTCTGCGCCGGAAGTCTTGGTCGAGGGCGTCGTCGCGCGGCTACGCGCTTGCGGTGCGACGGTGGTTGATGAAGTGGCAGGGCGGCGCGAGCAAGTGGTGTTTCCGTTGCCTAAAGGCTTGTCGTCGATGGAGGTATAATCTGTAAATTCAAACTCCTAGTTCAAATCACCGGTCATTGACACCAATCTTCCCCTCCGCAGTTTACTAGGCTACGCGTTGCAAAAAATTACAATCTCATACAATCCAGCGGTGACGCCCGTTGGCATCCGCTGGGCCGGTGATTTCCCGCCAATTATCAATCACACTTCACTTATGTCAATAATATTTTAGGGTTTTCTCCCGGATTAGTTTCTAAAATCGCTAAATAATTCTTGGCGATGTGTCGATACTTCGATTCGATGGTTGACCTCGGGACATACATCCATGGAAATTACGGCAGAAAGTCCACACAAGACACTCATCGTTACGTGCGAAGAGATCGTCGATATACAGCTCGCTACTGAGTTGCACGGGCAATTGAAATCGGCGTTGACTCAAGGGCTTAGAGTTGAAATTGTGGCCAGTCGCGTGGAACGTATCGATGCCGCCATTTTGCAAATATTTTATGCGTATTTTCGCGCTGCGCATGAGCGCGCGCTGGAGGCGACCATAAAAGGGGCCTCAGAAAATTTTATCCGTGCGGCAGCTTTATTGGGGTTGAGTAAGGGTCTAGGTCTAGCGGAAGTGGTGTTGTAAACAATATTAAGGAGTGGGCAATGGCGAAGATACTGGCGGTCGATGACTCCGCATCGATGCGGCAAATGGTGGTATTTACATTGAAGGCCGCAGGCCACGATGTCGTCGAGGCGCAAGATGGTATGCAGGCCTTGGAGATCGCCAAGGGCCAGCAAGTCGATTTGGTATTGACGGATGTCAATATGCCGAATATGGATGGTATTAGTTTGATTAAAGAATTGCGCAATTTAGTCAACTACAAATTCACGCCAATTTTAACCCTTACCACGGAGTCTTCGCCGGAAAAAAAGGGCGAGGGAAAAAGCGCGGGGGCGACCGGCTGGATCGTCAAGCCGTTCAGTCCCGATCAACTGTTGGCCACCATACGCAAGGTATTAGGATAGTTTATGACAGTGGATGTCACGCAATTCTTTCAGGCGTTTTTCGAGGAGAGCTTCGAGGGCTTGGCCGCCATGGAGTCGGCGTTGCTGAATCTCGATATCGGCGCCGCCGATAGCGAGGCGATCAACAGGATATTCCGCGCGGCGCATTCTATCAAAGGCGGCGCGGCGACGTTTGGTTTTACCGCCGTCGCGGAATTTACCCATCTCGTGGAAACGCTGATGGATCAAATCCGTAGCGGACAACGCGCGGTGACACAGCCGGATGTGGAGATTTTGCTGCACTCCGTGGATTGTATGCACGCAATGTTGGATGCGGTACGCGATGGTAGCGCGGTGAATCAAGAACAAATCGCTGCCGTGTCTCAAGAGCTACAGGCCTCGCTTGCGGGCGGCGCCATTGCGAGCGTCGCAACACCTGCGGCACAGCAATCGTCTATGTCGGCGCCCAAAGCGATACCGAATGAAAAAGCGGCGACAAACGGGTTGTGGAAAATAAATTTTGTACCTTTGTCTCATTTGTTAAAAACCGGCAATGATCCGGTGCGTATGTTTCGCGAGTTGTCCGGTCTAGGTGCGCTACGAGTTGCCGTCAACGACAAGAATTTACCTCCGTTTTTAGATATGGTGCCTGATAATGTGTATCTCGAATGGGAGCTTGTGTTAGAGGCGAACGTCGATGAAAAGGCCATCAGTGAAGTGTTTGAATGGGTGGACGGCGATTGTGAATTAACCATTCAAAGCCCGCAGCCTACTCCAGAAATAAGCGCTCCACCGGCGCAAAAAGCAGCCGTTCAGGCGCCAAAGGCCGCTACGCCAACGACACCTCAGGCGCCCAAAACCGGTGCGCCCGCGAGCACACATCCTAAGTCGGGAATGAAAGAGGCGGACAAAAAACCCGTTGGCGCATCGAGTGCGGAAACCAGTTCCATACGCGTGAGCATAGATAAGATCGATGCGCTGGTCAACATGGTCGGCGAATTGGTCATTACGCAATCAATGCTAGGCCAATTGGGTAAAGACTTTGATATGAGCCGCATAGATAAACTCCTTGATGGCTTGACGCAGCTCGAACGCAATACCCGCGAATTGCAAGAAAATGTCATGCGCATACGCATGTTGCCGATCAGTTTTGTGTTTAGTCGTTTTCCACGTATGGTGCGTGATTTAAGCCAAAAACTCGATAAAAAAATCGATCTTAAAATGTCCGGCGACCAAACCGAGCTGGATAAAACCGTAATGGAAAAAATTGGCGATCCATTGGTGCATTTGGTACGCAACAGTATCGATCACGGTGTGGAAACCCATGACAAGCGTGTCGCCGCCGGTAAGCCGGAAACCGGTGTGATCCAACTAGACGCCTACCATCAAGGCGGCAATATTGTCATCTCGATCGCTGACGACGGCGCGGGCATAGATACCGAAAGGGTATTGGCCAAGGCGCGCAAAGCGGGTTTGGTTAAAGAAGACGAGACGCCGACCCATGAGCGCATTGTGGACTTAATATTCGAGCCGGGATTGTCCACCGCAGAGGTCGTCAGCGATGTCTCCGGCCGCGGCGTTGGGATGGACGTGGTACGCCGTAATATACAGGAACTCGGCGGCACAATAGACGTGCGCTCGGTGCGTGGCGAGGGGTCAAGTTTTACAATACGTTTACCATTGACGCTGGCGATTCTGGACGGTCAATTGGTGCGCGTGGGCGATCAAACGTTCATTGTGCCGCTGGTTTCAATTGTTGAATCCTTGCAAGTCAAAAAAGAATTGGTCAATCGCGTCGCGGGCAAGGCCGAGGTCTTCAAATTACGCGATGATTACATCCCCATCATACGTCTGTACGACATGTTCGGAGTACACCCTGAAAACACACTGTTAGAGGAAGGTCTGCTGGTGGTGGTGGAAGGGGATGGCGTGCGCGCAGGATTATTTGTGGATGATTTATTAGGGCAACAACAAGTTGTAATTAAAAGTTTAGAGACGAATTATCGGCGTGTTGACGGCATCTCCGGCGCTACTATTTTAGGAGACGGTCACGTCGCGCTGATTTTGGATGTGTCCGGTCTGGTGAAACTTTCCAAAAACCAAGGGCCGACACCGCAAAACGATAGCGATTTAGCATTGCCGCGCAGCGCGGCCGCTTGAAGGAGCACCTATGAGTAATGTCGCCACCGCAACTGACGCCCAATCCACCGATCTAAATGCGGCGGAAATGAGCCAATATCTGACCTTCATTATGGCCACCGAAGAATATGGCGTAGACATCTTGCGCGTCCAGGAAATAAAAGGATGGGACATGGTAACGCCCATACCCAATACGCCGGACTACATCAAAGGCGTCATAAATTTGCGTGGCACGATAGTACCGATTGTGGATTTGCGGCGGCGCTTTGGGTTGCCCAACATAGAATACGGTCCGACGACGGTGGTGATTGTCTTAAAAGTATACGCCGAGGACGGTAAAGAGCGCACGATGGGGATAGTCGTTGATGCGGTGTCGGACGTTTATAACGTCACTGCAAAAGATATGAAGGATACGCCGGATTTCGGCGCAGACGCCAATATCGACTTTGTGCGCGGGTTGGCCACGGTAGGCGAGAAAATGGTGATTATTCTGGAGGTTGACAAGATGTTGACCGTAGGTGCGATGGCCGCCTTGGATCGTACGAAATTGAATTAATAATGCTAGACATGGAAAGTCTGTGTTAAATGGAGAATTTACATGACCGCAAGCAACGAGAGTAACCCTTTAGCCGCCGAATTAGAGATATTGGAGACTAGTTTTGCGGCTTTGGCACCTCAGGCCAGTGAGCTGGTGGGATATTTTTACGACCAATTATTTACCCGCTATCCCGCCGTAATCCCTTTGTTTCGCAACACCACGCCGGAGCAACAAACTCGCAAGCTAATCGCGGCGCTGAGTTTGGTAGTGAATAATTTGCGCAAACCCGATGTGTTGATCGATGCGCTCAAAGGGCTAGGCGGTCGCCACCAAGGATACGGCGCGCTGGCGGAACACTATCCCGCCGTGGCCGACACGCTCATTGATAGCATGCAACATTTTGCAGGTGACTTATGGACTCCTAGCGTCGCAGCCGCGTGGCGTAAGGCCTTGGGTGTCATCGCTCAGGTAATGTTAAGCGCATATTCGACCAGTGGCACCAAAGACAAACTTTCTGGTGCAGCACGTAAACGTAAAGGAGATACCATGAGTGGCGTAACAAATAGTTCTAACGATGCAACGGCGCGTCTACAAACGGCGGTAGACGGCGCCATGACACCGATCATGATGATAGATCGCGATCTAAAATTGACCTATGTCAATAAGGCCACGATAGCGCTATTGAATAAACATATCGGAGTTTTGAGAATGCTTTATCCGGGTTTGGATCCCAATAATTTATTGGGAACATGTATCGATACGTTTCACAAAAATCCTGCGTACCAGCGTCAGTTATTGGATTCACCGTCGAAGCTGCCACACAAGGCCGACATTTCGGTCGGACATCTTAAATTTCGTTTGAATATCAGCGCCGTGATCGACAGCAAAGGCAACTATGTCGGTAACTCGCTGGAGTGGTCCGACGTTACCGAATTTTTAGAAAGAGAGGGCGCGGTCACGCGGTTACAATCCGCCGTTGATGGCGCGATGACGGCGATCATGATGGTGGACCGCGATTTTAAAATCACCTACGCCAATCGTGCAACGGTCAGTTTATTAGAAAAGCACGCCGCAGTTTTGCGCCAGTTGTACGTGGGCTTTGACCCCCACGCATTAGTGGGTAGCTCGATAGATCGCTTTCACCGCAATCCTGCGCACCAACGCGGCTTGCTAAGCAGCGCCGCGAATTTGCCGCATAAGGCGGATATAGACGTCGGTCCGCTGAAATTTAGGCTAAATATCGGCGCTATCTTAGATGCCAAAGGCACCTACATAGGTAATTCGTTGGAATGGTCGGATATAACAGACCTATCAAAACGCGAAAACGACGTGTTACGACTACAATCGTCGCTGGATAATGCGATGACCTCAGTGATGATGATAGATCGAGATCTAAAAATCACCTATGCGAATCAATCGACAGTCGCAGTCTTAAAGAAGAATGTAGATGTGCTAAGGTCTGTTTTTTCAGGATTCGACCCGGAAAAAATGCTGGGTGAGTGTGTTGATAGATTCCATAAGAATCCTGCACATCAACGTCGATTATTGGAAGATCCGCGCAATTTGCCGTATTCAACAGACATTCAAGTCGGGCCATTGAAATTCCGTTTGAATGTTACTGCGATTAAAGACACTAAGGGCGCCTATATCGGTAATGCCTTAGAGTGGTCGGATGTCACCGAACAACGCGCCAAGGAACGCGACGTGGCGCGTCTGCAATCGGCGATATCCGGATCCACGGCCGCGCTGATGATGTGTAATGAAAATCTTGAAATCACTTATATGAATCCCTCCGTCATCAATTTATTGCGCAATAGAGCGTCGGAATTGCGTAGCGTATTTTCAGGATTCGACGCCGATAAACTGATAGGAACTTGCATTGATAAATTCCACAAAAATCCGGCGCACCAACGCTCCTTGTTGAGCGATGTACATAAATTGCCGGTTAAATCGGAAATCAAGTTGTTGGATCTGTCCTTTGAAGTAAATGCGACGGCGATACTTGATCAACATGGGAAATACATGGGGAATATGGTGGAATGGCGCGATATCACGGAACAAAAAGATGCCGAATTGCAAATACAAAATCTAATCACCGCAGCGTCGGCCGGTGAATTGGATGAAAGACTTGATCCTAAGCGCTACGCGGGATTCTTAGGAAACTTGGCTTCAGGTATTAATTCACTGGTGGAGGCCGTGGTCGATCCGGTGCGCGAGGCGGGGCAAGTCATGCAGAAACTGGCCGAGGGCGACCTCAATGAAGAAATGAATGGACAATTCGCCGGCGAGTTCGGGGCGTTACGCGACTCGATCAATCAATCTGTAGAAAATCTTCGCGATATGGTCACCAAAATCCTGGAGGCCGCCACCAATATTAATGGCGCGTCGGCGGAAATCGCCCAGGGCAATACCGACTTGAGTCAACGTACCGAAGAACAAGCCTCCTCGCTGGAAGAAACGGCGTCGTCCATGGAAGAACTCACCAGTACGGTAAAACAAAACGCCGATAATGCACGCCAGGCCAATCAATTGGCGGTGAGCGCGCGCGATCAAGCGGAAAAAGGCGGGGAAGTCGTCGCGAAAGCGGTATCCGCGATGGCCGAAATTAATGTCGCGAGCAAGAAAATCGCCGATATTATAGGTGTTATCGACGAGATCGCGTTCCAAACCAATTTGCTGGCGTTGAACGCTGCGGTTGAGGCGGCGCGCGCCGGCGAACAAGGTCGAGGATTTGCGGTGGTTGCCGGAGAAGTGCGCAACTTGGCGCAACGTAGCGCGGGCGCCGCGAAAGAAATTAAAGCGTTAATCAAAGATAGCGTAGAGAAGGTAGACGACGGGACTAAATATGTGGATGCGTCGGGTAAGACGCTGGAAGATATTGTCACCGCCGTAAAAAAGGTCAGCGATATCATTGCCGAAATCGCCGCCGCAAGCCAAGAGCAGTCGTCGGGCATCGAGCAAGTCAATAAAGCCATCACGCAGATGGATGAGGTCACGCAACAAAACGCTGCATTGGTGGAAGAGGCGGCGGCGGCCAGTGAATCCTTGGATGAGCAAGCCAAGGCCTTGGAGCAACTGATGCAGTTCTTCAAATTGGCGCAAAGCGGCGGCGCGCGCACGACACAGAAGAAGACATCTAACACGTCCGGCGATATACATCGGGCCAAACCCGCCCCACGCAAGGCCGCTACGAGCGGGCGCGGCGACAGTTCCGCCGATACGCCCAAGGCCCCACGCGTCGCGCGTAAGGCCGCTTCGGGCGGACGCGGTGAAGATTCGTCCGACTGGAAGGAATTTTAGGCGAATACGCAAAAGCGAACACACGGAAAGGTGTAGCACATGACGGCAGCAAGGAAGGAAGAAGAGGAAGAACAGCTTCGTGAGCGCGAGTTTGTTTTTACCGACAAGGATTTTTTTACGATACAGGATTTGGTAAAAAAACACAGCGGGATCGTGTTGTCGGACGCCAAACGCAATATGGTGTATAGCCGCTTGTCGCGACGTCTGAGACAATTGAATCTGACGGAATTCAGCTCGTATATCGACATGCTGTCCGACCCGTCAGGTCACGAGATGGTCAATTTCATCAATGCCATTACGACCAATTTAACGTCTTTTTTTCGTGAAATGCACCACTTTGAGTATCTTGCCGAGACGGTGCTTCCTGAGTTGATGCGCAATAATCCCGCGCGCCGCATCCGCATCTGGTCGGCGGGTTGCTCGACCGGCGAAGAACCTTATTCAATTGCGATCACCTTGCAGCGAGCGATACCGAAAATAGAGACATGGGACATAAAAATTTTGGCGACAGACCTGGATACAAACGTGTTGACGCGTGCCAAAAACGGCGTCTACGACGCGGAGCGCATCGCCGATGTCGCGAGTGACGTTAAACAAAAATATTTTCTACACGGCGGGGACACTAATCCAGGTAAGGTCAGGGTTAATTCCGAGGTGCGCGAATTGGTCACGTTCAACCAGCTTAATTTGATGAATGGCTGGCCGATGAAGGGACCATTTGATGTGATTTTTTGCCGCAATGTCGTCATTTATTTTGATAAACCGACGCAGAAGGTACTGTTTGAAAGATATGCGGACTTGTTAGTAAAAGGCGGGCACTTATTTATCGGTCACTCCGAATCGTTATTCAAAGTTACCAATCGATTTAAATTGATCGGTAACACCATTTACCAAAGGTGCGCGTAATTATGGAAATGCCAGGATCAGATTCCGATCAGCCGCGCGTGATGGCTCCTCCACTGGCCGGGTTTGAAAAAATACACCGCTATTGGGACAGGGCGCTCAAAATACACGCCGCCAAGATCCTCCCCGGTGAATATTATGTCACCACCCAGGACGAGGCGATAGTCACGGTGCTGGGATCTTGTGTATCGGCATGCATACGCGACCGCGTGATGGGGGTGGGCGGAATGAATCATTTCATGCTGCCCGTGCAGCAGGATGAGAATCCTTCCGCCTTTGGTGCCGCTGAAAGATATGGCAACTTTGCGATGGAACATTTGATCAATACGATTTTGAAAAACGGCGGTAGGCGGCAAAATTTAGAGGTTAAATTGTTTGGAGGGGGGCGCATCTTGGCCCAGATGACCGATATCGGCAAGCGGAATATAGAATTTGTCAGGCAATATGTCAGCGTAGAAAAGATGTTGGTTACTGCGGAAGACCTTGGCGATGTGACACCGCGTAAAGTCGCCTATTACCCGTTAACCGGGAAAGTATTGGTAAAAAAATTACGTTCGCTGCATGGCGAGCCCTTGGTCGATTTGGAAAAATCTTACATGGACGAGATCGCCAAAAAGCCTGTGCAAGGCGATGTCGATTTGTTTTGAAGGATGATATATGGCCAAGATTAAAGTATTGGTGGTGGACGATTCGGCGCTGGTGCGTCAGATGATGAGCGATATGCTGAGCAGTGACCCGGAGATTGAGGTGGTAGGTACCGCGCAAGATCCCTTTATCGCCAGGGAGAAAATCAAAAAGCTTAATCCAGATGTGTTGACCTTGGACGTGGAAATGCCGCGTATGGATGGCGTGACATTTCTCGGAAATTTGATGCGTTTGCATCCTATGCCGGTCATCATGATATCTTCGCTGACGGAACACGGCGCGGATATTACGTTAGAAGCCTTGGAATTGGGTGCGATAGACTTTGTGACCAAACCCAAAGTAGATTTGGCCCATAAACTGGAAGACTACCAAAATGAAATAATTGCGAAGGTGAAAATGGCGGCCCGTGCGCGCGTAAGGGCGCGCGCCGATGTGCCGCGCGCCAAAGATATTTCTCCAAAATTGAGCGCGGATGCGGTATTGGAAAAGTCAGAGCGCATCAAACGTTTTAAAACCACGGACAAAATCATCGCGATCGGCGCATCCACGGGGGGGACGGAGGCGATAAAAGAAGTCCTTGCGCAATTACCGGCGGATATGCCCGGCATCGTCATCACGCAACACATACCAGAAAAATTTAGTGGCCCGTTTGCGCGGCGTATGGATACGATCACCGCAATGACGGTGTTTGAGGCCCAAAACGGGCAACAAATCGTGCCCGGCCACGTCTATATTGCACCAGGGGATAAACATTTAATCGTCGTGCGCGACGGCGCGCGTTATGTGTGTCAACTCAGCGATGGTCCGCCGGTCAACCGGCATCGGCCTTCAGTCGATGTTTTGTTTCGCTCCGTTGCGCAACACGTCGGTCCCAATGCCGTAGGAGTCATCCTCACCGGGATGGGCGACGACGGTGCTGTAGGGATGAAAGAAATGCATGATGCGGGCGCGCCTACCGTTGCCCAAGACGAAAAAACCAGTGTCGTATGGGGTATGCCCGGCGAAGCGGTTAAAAAAGGCGGGGTGGACGAAATCGCACCGCTGCAAAATATCGCGAATTGGCTGCAAAAACGTTGTTAGAGGCGTTGTTGACGAAGTTCTAAGTGTGCTCGGACGGCGTCCATTTGCCCGGCATCTGCAATTTCCCTATGTTGATGATGTTTCTAATTGATTTTGAAGCATATTTCAAAGCTATTTTGTCAAGTTTACATTAAATTTACCGATACAAGTGTCAATGGCTGGCCGGTAAAACGCCGATACCGGTAAACTATTTGCGTAAACGGAAGGGATTTAGTTTGATGTTGATTTGATCAGTGTACCGCACCCTAACGTTCCATTCGCGTGCAAGGCTGTTTTTAGTTATAAGAGGAAACAAGTGAAACGAACGTTTATGTGGGAAAGTGTCGTGATTTTCGCGATCAGCGTCGGGACGGCGTTTTTCCACGTTGTACAAGACAGTCTCGTCAGTGCGGCGTTGTCGGTGTTGTGCGCGCCATTGGCAGTGAAGTGTCTATATCGTTTTTCACATCTCAATAGTGCGTTGGAAAATGCTAACGGCGCGCAACATAAAGTAGCATTGTGCGGAGCGAGATTTGTGCCGATGTATCAACAGACTCAAACGGCCTCTAGCGCGATATTGAAAACCGCGATTTCAGAAGTTACGCGTACACAAAAAATAATCGCCGATGCAGTAGTGCATCTGCATTCCAGCTTTTCCGGCATGAATGAAAGCGCCGAACAACAACGCAATCTCGTATTGACTGTGATGGATAGCATGTCTAAGGTCGTGAACGATGAGAAAGGCGGTCATCATGGTTTGCGTGATGTGATGTCGCAGGTCAGCGATGCGCTGGATTATTTTGTATCGTTGTTAATCGAAATCAGTCAGCAGAGTATCCAAATAGTACATAAAATAGATGATATGGTGGTGCAAATGGACGGCATATTCGTCACGCTTAAAGATGTTGGAACAATTGCCGATCAAACCAATTTATTGGCCCTCAATGCCGCGATAGAGGCGGCACGCGCGGGTGACGCCGGTCGCGGTTTTGCAGTGGTGGCGGATGAGGTACGTAAGTTGTCTCAAAATTCATCGGCGCTGAATGACCAGATAAAATCACAAGTTCAACGTACTAAATTGGTGGTTGATGAGGCAAAAGACATTGTAGGTAAAGTGGCGTCAAAAGACATGAGTATGGCCATAGGCGTAAAAGGTCATATACACAATTTGGTGGCCTCGGTACAAACCTTGGATGAAAATATCGGCAAGGGCCTACAGCAGGTTCAAACGATAACGGACGACATTGGAAAGCAGGTTTCGTTGGCGGTGCGTAGTTTACAGTTCGAGGATATGGCCCGTCAGTCGGCGGATTATTCGAAGGATTTGGCTCGGGAATTAGTAGGATTTATGGATAGTAGCTTGCAGGAGCTTAGAGGTTATTGTGCGTTGACCGCGACATCCCTGGAAGCGGAACTTGAAAATTGGGTTAAAGCCGACAAAAAAATCAAACAAATGGCCGCCCAGCTCGGGACTAGCGCCAATCGCGTGGTGCATTCGTCGTCGATAGCGCAAGGTGATGTGGATTTGTTCTGATGTTAGGTGAGTTGTATATTGTTAATTCTATAGGAGTTTTATATGCCATTGAATAATGCGGTTTCGACAGACGGAAAATCGGTAACGATCAAAATAGACGGCAGTTTCGATTTTAAATTGCACCGTGAATTTCGCGATGCCTATAGCCAAAATAAAGGGGCTAGCATTAAATTCGTGGTTGATTTATCGAATACTACTTACATGGATTCTTCTGCGTTGGGTATGCTGCTGTTGTTGCGCGAGCATGTCGGCGGGGATGCCTCGCGCGTGATGATAGTCAATCGCAATCCTGATATTAAAAAAATATTTGAGATTTCTAATTTTCACCAATTATTCGAGTTTAAAAAGTAATTATGACGGAATTTTGTGAAAAATTCCTACCTTGATATCGCGCCTCCGTCGTCACCCGATGCTTGGGTGATGCGTGTATTGGTGGTGGATGATGAAAAATCCAACCGCGTAATATTGCGCGCGTTTCTGGAAAAAGAAGGTTACACGGTTTGGGAGGCCGTGAACGGCAGGGAGTCTGTAGAAATATTTAAAGATAAACGTCCTGATTTGGTATTGATGGACGTGATGATGCCGGAAATGGATGGTTATGAGGCGACACGGGCGATTAAGGCCGAAGCAGGGAATAAATTTGTACCGGTCATTTTCCTTACAGCGGCTTCGGATGAAGCCGCGTTAGCGAAATGCATCGCGTGCGGCGGCGACGACTTTCTTACCAAGCCCTATAGTCGCGTCATTATTCAAGCGAAAATCTTGGCCTTGTGGAGGGTGAAGGCGCTAACCACCGAGTTGTATCGGCAGAACGAGCAGTTGGAGCTGCATCATCAGCGTTTGCAAACGGAACATGAGTTCGCCGAGCGCATATTCACGAAAATTGTTAAATCAAAACAGTTTACCACCGACGGTATACGCATGCATATCGCCCCTATGGGCATCGCGAGTGGCGATTTGGTGTTGGCCGCCAAGCATCCGATAGACGGTCGTTATATCATGATGGGGGATTTTACGGGGCATGGCTTGTCGGCGGCGTTGGGTGCCATCCCGGTGTCGGATATTTTTTATAGTATGGCAAGCAAGGGGCTAAACTTGTCCATGATAGTGGATGAGATTAACAAAAAATTGTGCGAAAAGTTGCCCACGGGATTTTTTATGGCGGCGTGTTTTATGTACATCCGCGATAGCGATGGTGGTGTGGAGGTGTGGGCGGGCGGCGTTCCGGATATATTGTTGGTCGGGCCGTACGGCAAGATAAAACAGCGCGTACATTCAAAACACCTTCCTGTAGGCGTAGATAAAAATGCGTCCGAGATCGGAGCGGTGGAAACAGTGCAAATGGAGTGTGGGGATCGTATTTACATCTATTCGGACGGCGTGACGGATTTGCGTGATGCCAACGGGGAGATGTTCGGTGCGGATAGACTAAATGCGATATTGGGTTGTGGGCGTGCCGCAGAGACTATATTTGACGATTTATTCGCCGCCTTGACCTCATATCGAGCGGGTTCTCCGTTGAGCGATGATTTAACACTGATCGAAATTACACGCGTCGAATTTCAAAATGCGGATGAGACGACGGACATCGACTCAAATTCAGTTAGCGGTGTGGAGTCTGGGTTTGTATGGCGGGTCGATTTCGAATGGCGAGCGGCGGGGTTGCGCGAGTATGATATAAGCCATTGGGTGGGCGAGGTGCTGGAACAGGTGCCGGATTTGGTTAGCAATAGGTCTCGTCTACACACGGCGATTTCGGAGATGATCGCCAATGCGGTGGATCACGGTATATTGCATTTGGATTCGCGTAGCAAGGGGGGGGGGCAGGGATTTGCCGCGTATTATGAACAGCGGGAAAAGGCGCTACTGGAACTGCGCGCGGGCTTTGTGCGCGTTAGTATGGTATTCAAACGTTTTCGCGAAGGCCGTGAAATGGTGTTTCGAGTCACGGACAGTGGCGCCGGTTTTGATCATCAACAAATAGGCGGCTCCAATATGCAAGAAAGTTTGTTGAGCGGTCGCGGCTTAATGCTGGCGCGGTCGCTGTGCGCGGATCTTAGATATAACGCAGCCGGTAATGAAGTAGAAGGGATATTTCGGTGGTGATCTAAACATGGAACGCAGCCGTTCCGCGCAGGCACCAACGCCACATCATCACTTCGGTCAGCATAAATATGATTGCTATCAGTAACCATGTTGGGTATAGCACCGCATAGACTACAGGCGTTAGAATAGTTCTGGTGACGAATTGCAGCGGTGGGCGCGATGAAATCCACTCTGCGATAGGCGGCGAGATGTTGTAATAGCCATCTATTATCCAGCGCCCTAGCGCCGACTTGAGTAATACCTGATCACGAAATTCACGTAGCGCTTGCACATGCGGGGACAAATACGAGCCATAGGCTGCGGTAGCGATAAAACAGCCTTGGCGTTTGACGTTGGCGGACACTTGGGCGACATTATTCGCCTTGCTGGAGTCATAGGGGAAATTGTCTTGCGGCGTGGTATCGCGATTGTAGACGTACGACGTTTCTGTGGAATATACCATCGCCTTGGCGATATTATTATTGCGGTCGGCAAGCATAGGCCGGGGCGTTGCGCTGAGTACGATACTGCCTTGTTCGTTGTGCAACATATACGGGATTAGACAACGCGTATAAGAAATGGTAATTTCACACTGACCGCGAAAGGGTTGCGCGTCTAACACGGTAAATCCCGGTGGATTCGTAAATTCCACGCGCACACAGGTGGCGCGATCAGTGGGTTTTTGCGCAACATTTAACACTGAAATCGTATAAGCGATTTTTTCTCCCACCTCTAAGCTGGAGGGGTAGGCCGAGAGGGTGACTGATAGATCTAACGGGATACTTGCCGGCATCATCACGAAACCGTAGCGAGTGTTAGCGGCCGGGACGCTTCTGGTGCCAAGCCCTGCCATCCAAGTGTCTATGACCTGGGCGGCAGGGTCGCCTATGGTTTTGCTACTCATCGTGGTGATCGACTGTAAATTCCACGTAGTCTCGGTGGCGTCGGAGGTGTTATGCAAATGATTGGCGTTTTGCAATCCACATTGCTCGCTATACATAAACGCTTGCGGTTGCGGCGGGCTGCCTGGAACAGCCGCAGTGCCGCCAAATCTAAAAGTGGGGGGAGATAACGCGAGGATTTTCATAGAATCCGCAATTCCAAGATCGCCGATACCGTTGGTCAATCCATAGCCCGTGGCAATGACGCGATCCGTGCCTTCTTGTTGTTTGACAGTTGCGTACCAGCGTGCAATTGTCCGATTGGATAATAACGTGTCAAAGTTAATTTCTTCGAGTGCAATGGCGTAGGCATCGTATCCCGCCGGTTGTTCTAATAGTGAATCTATGGTCCATCCTGTTATAAAATTGGCCGCCGCCAAATCGGTGACATAGGGGCGTGTGTCTGTATTGCGCAGCTTGCCTGACACTTCAACAAACGCGTCCGTGCCTACCCCGTTTATATTCCAAACCACAGGGGTTGGAAAACTGTTAAGGGGGTTATCCCACATACCCACGATATAACCTTCGCGGATTTTGATTGTGATCCCGGCGCGCGGTGGGTCATCGGAGCCGGGTGTGAAATAGTGTATATCGTTGTTTTGGGAATCTTTTTCCCCAGTAATGGGATCACCTAAATCCTTGGGTTTAAAGGTGGAGATTCCCGTGGAGCTGTTTATTTGCCACGCCACCGCGCGGCGCGTTTTTGCACCGGATGGATCGGTCGTGGAGTAACCGACGATATTATCCAGATTGTCGATGCTGGTGGCGCGTGCGTAGACGCGTTTACCAGCGGTTTGTGCTGCGATATCGGCGGCGGGCAGGGCTAGCAGGTGTAACGTGTAGACATTTTGTATGATACTCCAATATACGGCGTATTCTATCCCCGTAATGGCCTCAATGACCCAACCGACGATAGTGCCGTTGATATTCATACCTACGGCGCTGCTTTGGGTGGCGGTAAAGATCACCACATTACTCGTATCTTTGATGGTCAGTGGTAAAGGAACTGCGGGGCCGAAACCGATAGTGCCGCCTGTATTGCCTGAAATATCAAGCGCTTGATCGCTAAAATAGGCCATGCGCGTGGTTACACCGCTGACAGTGGTGTCGATATTGCCTGCCACTCTGACCACACTAATTTTGGCCGCTGCCTCGCCCGCGTAGGTGATTTTTTCAATGGCGGTAGGGTGAAAGTCTATCCCCAGCGGAAAGATTTGATAGCGCGAGGCATCGCTACAGAGCGGCCACAGCCATATCATCACGCTGGCAAGCAAACCTGTATTGCGTAACAACCCCACCACTGATTTTTCTCCTCGCAAAGCGTTGTTACGGTTGGGTAGACGCACCGCTTGATGCACGCGTTTGAGTATTTGCATCTTTAGAATAACTGCGCCAATAGGCCCGTAACCAACCGGTAATAGATTTTATCAGCACTTCCTGATGGCTCGCATAAAAATGATCGGCCCCGGCCACCACGCGTTGACGATAGCCCGCCGGTCCGTATTTGTTGCGCGTCAAGGCCTGGGCTTGGGGGCTGTGGACACTGAACGACGGTATATCTTTTTTAGTCGCATCGGCGGCGCTGGCTTGGCGCACAGCGGCAATACGCGCGGGCGCTGCTGCGCGCACCTCCAACAAATCGAGCTCGGCAAAGATGTCTAAGCGCGGGAGATCGAGGGGGGCGAACGTGCTAGTGGTGTCTAGCGCGGGGTTTAATCCTGGCCAGCTCGGCAAACTGATTAACACCAGTCCCGCGATGTCGTCGCGCGACTTGGCTTGCGTCGCCAAAAAATTTACCGTCGCCCAAGCGCCTAAACCATATCCCGCGATCACGATAATTGAAACCTTTTGCGCATGTAAAAAATCGATGGCGGCCACGATGCGCGCGTAAGCCACCGGCAATAATTCAGGATAATTTGCCGGTTTAGCGGCCGCGTCAGGGATCGGCATCTGCACCGCCAGACTGGTCCAGCCCAAGGCCGGTAAGCGTTTGCGCAATGGCCCGATCACCGTATCTTGATCGGGGTGCCCGCCAGTGTCGTGCAGCAAAATCACCCCGCCGATAGGTGTTTGCGTCGCCGCCAAATGCAGGGCCAAGGCGCGTTCCGGCGCGTTGCCTAGCCACACCCGTTGCGCCGCCGGAACCGTGGCCGTCAAGTGCGTGGCCCAGGTTTGCTCGCGCACTAAATCAATCGCCGCGCTGCTCGACGCGCTCCAAATCCATAACACCACAATGGCCATTAAGCGGTGATTACGGCCGTGCCTATCGCGCGCGCGGGTCGTGCAAAATGATTCTATTTCGGTTAAAGTGCCCAACTTTGGCCCTCTGCCCGTGTAGGGCGGGTTTAACTGTCGAAGAGGTTTCGTGATGCGCGATTTCAAAATTGCCCCCTCGATCTTGTCCGCCGATTTTGCGCGCCTGGGCGAGGAGGTTCAGAATGTCTTACACGCCGGTACGGATATCGTACACTTTGATGTGATGGATAACCACTATGTCCCCAATCTCACCATCGGCCCGTTGGTGTGCGAGGCCTTGCGCAAGCATGGCGTCAAGGCCGAGATCGACGTGCATCTGATGGTGAAGCCCGTCGATCGCATCATTCCCGATTTTGCTAAGGCGGGCGCCAGTTACATCACCTTCCACCCAGAGGCCAGCGAACACATAGATCGCACCTTGCAATTGATCAAGGCCGAAGGTTGCAAGGCCGGGTTGGTATTCAATCCCGCCACGTCCTTGGATTATCTAAAATACGTGATGGATAAGGTGGACATGGTGTTATTGATGTCCGTCAACCCGGGTTTCGGCGGGCAGAGTTTTATCCGTGCCACGCTCGACAAATTACGTGCGGCGCGCGCATTAATCGCCGCCTCGGGCCGCCCGATACGCTTGGAAATCGACGGCGGCGTCAAGGTCGATAATATCCGTGAGATCGCCGAGGCCGGGGCCGATACCTTTGTGGCGGGCTCCGCCATCTTTGGCGCGGGCCAGGCCAGCGATCCGCATCGTTACGACAGCGTGGTCAACGCGATGCGCGCCGAATTGGCCAAGGCGCGCGTTGAATAACGCGGCGTAATATGCAACACCGCGCCGTGTTCAAGACCTATTGCGTCTTAGCAGTGGGTGTGATCACGGCATCGTGCGGTATGCTGTCTACGCAGGTTGAACAGGCCTTGGTGTGGCCTGCGCCGCCTGCTCCACCACGCATCCAGTATGTGGCGACCTTACGCTCACAATCCAGCTTTGATCTGCAAACCCCCGCCGAGCGCGTCGTCCGTTGGTTGAAGGGCGACGATGACAGCGTTGGTCCCAGCGTATTCCAAAAACCCTATGATGTTGCCGCGAATGCGGGCCTGGTCGTAGTGACCGACACCCTGGCGGGCCGTGTCCAGGTGTTCGATTTGGCGCGGCGCAAGGTCTTTGCGATCGGCTGGCGCGGCGATGGACAATTGTTAAAACCCTCGGGTGTGGCGGTGACCGATGACGGTACGATCTACGTTAGCGACCTGGGCCAGCGCGTAGTCTGGGTCTATGATCGCATGGGTCATTATGTGCGCGAATTGGGGCGTAATGCCGGATTGGTGCGTCCGGTGGACGTGGCGGTCACAGCGCATGGCGAATACATCTACGTGGTCGATGCGGGGGGGGTGGATAGTCTACAGCACCGTGTCGTACGTCTTGACGCAGAGGGTGCGGTGCGCGGAGAACTCGGCACGCGCGGCACAGGCCCCGGCGAATTCAATTTGCCCACCCAGGCGGCCGTGGGGCCGGATGGGAGTTTATACGTACTGGATAGCGGTAATTTCCGCGTCCAGGTATTCGATGCCGACGGTAAATGGCTGCGTCAGTTCGGTGCCCCCGGAGACCAGCCCGGCGATTTTGCGCGCGCGCGCGGCTTGGCTGTGGATGCGCTCGGGCAGATCTACGTGAGCGACGCCGCTTTTCAAAACGTGCAGATTTTTAACGCCGTCGGCGAATGGCTGCTCACGTTCGGAGAGCCGGGTGTAGGGCCGGGACGCTTTTTATTACCGGCGGGCGTGGCCTGCGACGCGCAAGCCGGGATCTATGTCGTAGATCAATTGCATGCGCGCGTGGATGTGTTTCGACGGTTTTAGGTGGTGCGCCAAAATATACTGAATTTTAGCGATGTGTCCAGGCTCAGGCAATCAGGTGAAAGCCCGTATGTAGCCATATTACTGGCCGGCGCGTACTAATCTCACATAATAAGTAACGTTACGACCGGCAGCGTTTATGCTTCCATCCCGAAAGCTGACGCACCAGGCAGCAGTGGACTGTTAATGCAGCTAACGGGCTACGTCTTAATCCCTTCTTTATCAGGTCAACTTTTTAAATGAGCACGTGTCAGACACGGGAGCGTGCGTTAAAAGTCTTAATCCCTTCTTTATCAGGTCAACTTTTTAAATTGCTGACCTACGACACCGAGACTAGAGCGTGGGTCTTAATCCCTTCTTTATCAGGTCAACTTTTTAAATTGTGGCAGCCACATTGTTGTGGCGAGCGCCGCAAGTCTTAATCCCTTCTTTATCAGGTCAACTTTTTAAATAGACGAGGCAAAACTAATTAGGGATTTAATACAGGTCTTAATCCCTTCTTTATCAGGTCAACTTTTTAAATCAAGCAGCGCCCACGCCTCCCGCTAGTGCAGAGGAGTCTTAATCCCTTCTTTATCAGGTCAACTTTTTAAATGGCTGCCCAGATAGCACTTATAAAATCTGAGCGTCTTAATCCCTTCTTTATCAGTAACCGTCCAATCTAGCCCGTACTAGCGCTTAGATGGGTTGTTTGCTAGCAGC
>CAKKRP010000019.1 GCA_919902765.1 Gammaproteobacteria bacterium
TGGCACCGCAGGCGTGCTCCAGTGGCATACGCGATTGCCCGTCTTTAATTTTTTAGGGCAACGCGGCTTGGCATTGGTGTTGATATTTGTATTCGCTATTTTATATACGCGTGATGACAAGTCATTATATGATTTGCACAGCGCCAATATCATGACATCTCGCGACCGGCTTTTGCGCGTGTTGGCGTCTGAGATTGAAGGTAGCAAGGCGCGCACGACCACGGCCAGCCAGTGGCCGGGACAAACCATGCTCGCCTGCCGCTGCGAAGTCTTGCCTTTACCACCGCCTGGGGCCAATAGTGCGGAATTTGAAAAATCGTTGCAAGGCTTGCGCTATTTGGTATTCGACCCCGCCGATCCCGCAGTGCGCATTCTGAAACAGCGCGTCGCTGAATTAAACTCCATTTTAAAAACAATCGCGATGGAAGACCGCGCAGTGCTGCTGGAAGTAACGCCCCGCCCTGCCCTGCCATAAATGCCTAATAGCCTGCGCAAGGGGCACCACTAAAGGGAGCCCCTGCTGCGCGTTGGAAAATTGCGTGTAACCTTTACCGGTTTTTGTTCCCCCATGCGACTACCTGTCGCTAATTGCAGACGGTATGTTTAGGTTATTGCATAGTTTTTGCAGCGGTACGCTCACACTCAATTGCCTAACGGCAATATGCGGAGAGGAGCAGCATAATGACGATGACCATTCCCGCCGGAACCACCTTTAAAGGCGAACTGCACAGCAAAGGTCGATTAAAGGTGGACGGCACCATGGAAGGCCATGGCTATATCGAAGGGGTATTATGGCTGGCCGACGGGTCGCGTTGGAAAGGCACTATTACCGCCGATATCGTCGTCATTGCGGGCACTGTGGAGGGTGAAGTAGTGGCACGCTGCAAGCTTGAAGTGCTACCCGCCGCACGCGTCACTGGTCGCTTGACCAGCCCTAGCATCGTCATCTTGGCAGGCGCACGCGTCACGGGTCATGTCCATATGCGTCTGCCCGAGACACTGACTTATCAAGAGGAAGCACCGGCCTCGCAAGCTGCGGATTATCAACACACCGAGGACGAACCTATCTCGGCCTAAACACACTCGCACTAACGCATCGCCAATACCATAAGCAACGCCACCCACAACGCGCCTATGCTCAACATAAGAACGGCGCCTGCCGCACAATCTTTGGCGACTTTAATCGCCGGATGCGGCTGGGCGCTGCACACATCAGCTAGATTTTCTAAGGCGGTGTTAAACAATTCGGCAGCCAACACCAGCACCACCATCACCCCCACCAAGGCCCACCACACCAAGGGCGGCCGCCACGCCGCGAGGGCGGCGAAGATCAACAACGCCGCGATAATTTGGGTACGAAAGCTGGTTTCTTGTGCCCAGGCGTGTCGCCAGCCTTGGATAGCAAAACGCAAGCGATAGACAAAGCCGAGGTTTTTCATAGCGGCGGCAGGGCGTAACGTAAGCCAGGTTTAGGCGTCAATAATATTACGCGGCCATCCCATTTAACCCCCGCGCGACCATTCAATTGTTTAGTGCCGCGCCGCGCCGTCCGCAAATCCCAGCCCGACACAAACGGTAAAAATTGGTCTAAGGCACGATCAAAATCCGCGATGGTGACGGGCAAGGTGAGCATCGTCATGGTGTTGCGGGCATGCTGACGCGACACGTTGCCTATCCACAAGGTGTCCGCCGCGCGCCCTGGAAATAAGGTGTCCGCAGGCCATAACCGCAAGACCAATTGTTCACGGGCGTTGAGTCGATAGACCATCACCAAGGATTCGTGTCGTCCGTTGTGTGCATTCGGCAGTAGCGGCAGATCTTTTAAATCGGGGCTAGGGATCAACCAATATAGAGAGGATGTCACAGACAGACCCACCGGCCGTTCCCAACCCTGGGATAATAGCCACGCTTGCACGTCCGCCAAGCCCCCGACCCACTGCACATCTAACGGTTGTCGATAGCGCCCGCGCATATCCGTCCGGTAGACGGGTTGCCGTACCCAAGCGTGCTCTTGCCAATTCACATATTCGACCATGGCGGTGCGATGATGCACTTGATAACGCTCTAAGATTTGTTCATGACGCGACACCCACGACCAACTCATCGCCACAAATATCGCCAATCCAGCGATCATCCCCACGCCACCCGCCGTGATGGGATGGGTGGTATGACGCCGATAGGCAATGCCGGAGAGGGCCACCCAGCCCAAACCCAAGGCCAAACCGGCCAGTGTGTCAGATAACCAATACGCGCCTAAATATAACCCTGCTAAGTTGATTGGCACTAATAATAGCGCGATAACCGCATACACTATCCAGCGCTTTTGAATAGGGATTTCGGCCGCGACCATGACGCCCAAAAATCCGAAGGTGGTGACGCCCATTAAGGCGTGCCAACTGGGCAGCCGCGACATGCCCACCGCAATAAATTCGGCATCCGGGCGCGGCACGCTCAACCCAAATTTAAACACCAATAATGCGATGCTGCCGAAGACGGCCGCCGCGACCCAATGTACGGCGCCATTCCAGTGCCTATGCCACACTAACCACAGGCTCACGCTAATGATAGTGAGTAAGATGACCGGCATATCGCCCAATTCAAACAACCCTACCATCAAGGTGTCCGGCCACGGCGAACGCATTTCTCGGAACCATTGCAAGACCGCCGCATCGGCGCGTATCAGTGGATTGTCGATTTGAAAATTGTTGATCAAGGCGACGGCGACCCATACCGAGGCCACCAAGATAACGGCCCACAACACCAAGCCCTTCATTTCAGGCGCATGCGGATCGATTACCGCTGAGGCCATCGCGCCTACACGCGGGTGTAGGTTGCTCCACCGCAGCAGATACACCAGCAAGGTCGCAGTGCGCGGTTGTAAAAATAAAACGGCGCGCCGGGTGATGAAAAAAGTGACTAAAATCGCCACCACTAACACCACAAATAATACGGCGAGACGTGTGGCGACCTCGCCCGCTAAACCGACTGCGGTGCCAAAGACGATGCCGGGCAATAGATAGAGCGGCCCCCAACCGAGGGCGGACAAGGCATTGGTAATCAGGAACGGGCGCATGGGCATGCCCATCATGCCGGCAACGGCCGGAATGACCGGGCGTACGGGTCCGACGAAGCGCCCAAACAAGATGCTCTTGCCGCCATGGCGCTGAAAAAAGGCCTGGCCGCGCCGTAAAATATCGGGAAAGCGGCTAAACGGCCACCATTGTTGAATCTGATCGCGAAAATGCCAGCCTATCCAATAACTTGCAAAATCTCCTAGGATAGCCCCCAAGATCGCCCAACCAATGGTGGACCACAGGGGCATCACGCCGTTGCCGACCAACGCCCCAATGCCGAACATCACGACCGTGCCTGGGACGATGAGCCCGAAAATGAGCAAAGACTCGCCCAAGGACAGCAGCATCACGCATATACCCGCCCACGCGGGATGCGCTTGTATCCAGTGATAGAGTGGTTGTAGATCTAGCCAGTTTTCCACGAGTCCAATTCTATAGTTTATGCAGACCAGGCTGCGTGATGCATCGATGGTGGAAGATTGCCAACAGGCTCGAGCGCATGCCTCAACACGTCCTTACCCGACCTCAGCGCGGCCACTATAGTGCTTCCAACTATGCTTGCGTGGGAGGGGCGCGCCATCATAACCGCTTGCCCCTCCCCCAACAAGTCGCGGGCATCACTTGGGCCAGCATCCCTGGGCATCCTATAGGGTTTTAAACACCGCTGTCGCGGCCTCTAAGGTCAGGGCGATTTCTTGCTGGGTATGCGCGCTCGACACAAATCCCGCCTCAAACGCCGACGGGGCCAAGTAAACCCCGTGTTGTAACATGCCGTGAAAGAATTTTTTAAAGCGCTCGACGTTGCAGGCTGTGGCGTGCGCATAACGCGTAATATGTTTGGCTTCGGTGAAATAAAGCCCAAACATGCCGCCCACTTGGGTGGTGGTAAACGGCACACTGGCGTCGCGCGCGCAATGGCTCAAACCTGCGCACAGGCTTTGTGCGGTGTGGGTAAGCCGGTCATGAAAGCCGGGCTCGCTGACGAGGTCTAACATCGCCATACCCGCTGCCAAGCATACCGGGTTGCCGGACAATGTACCTGCTTGATAGACCGGCCCTAATGGCGCGAGCTGTTGCATAATATCACGCTTACCGCCAAAGGCCGCCACAGGTAATCCGCCCCCGATCACCTTGCCTAAGGTGGTCAGGTCGGGGGTAATTTTATAATGTGCTTGCGCGCCCCCTAAGGCGACGCGAAAACCGGTCATGACCTCATCGAATATCAATACGCTGCCATATTCATCACATATCTTACGCAAGCCTTCCAGAAAACCGGGTTCCGGCAATATGCAATTCATATTGCCCGCAACGGGCTCAACGATAATACACGCGATTTGCGGCCCGGCTTCTTTAAACGCGGCGCGCACTTGTTCGAGATCATTATATGTCAGCGTAATCGTCAGTTCGGCCAGCGCCGCAGGCACGCCGGGCGAGGTCGGTACGCCTAGCGTCAGCGCGCCGGAACCGGCCTTGACCAGCAACGAATCGGAGTGGCCGTGATAGCAGCCCTCGAATTTGACGATTTTGTCGCGCCGCGTATAGCCACGCGCGATACGTATCGCGCTCATCGTGGCCTCGGTGCCGGAACTGACCATGCGCACCATTTCCATGGACGGCACCAAGCGTTGGATACGTTCGGCCATCGCCACTTCGATCTGGGTCGGCGCACCAAACCCTAGTCCATTGCTGACGGCCTCTTGTACGGCCTTGATCACGTTGGGGTGGCTATGCCCGGCGATCATCGGCCCCCAGGAGCCGACATAATCGACATAACGTTGTCCATCCACATCCCACACATAGGCCCCCGCGCCGCGCGCAAAGAAGATCGGGTCGCCACCGACGCCCCGAAACGCCCGCACCGGCGAATTGACGCCACCGGGGATGGCGCGTTGGGCCTGGACAAATAAATCTTGCGAACGGGTCATCACTCACTCCTCAAATTTAATAGCGTCTAGGCGCATCTAATAGCACGCGATAGCGGCGCGCGGCGGCGGCGATATCGGGTTGGCCGAACAAGCCTTCTATGGCCGCGATGGCGTCGGCACCGGCAGCCAACAACGGCTCCGCGTTGATAGGGGTGATACCGCCGATGGCGACGATGGGCACCTGAATGCAGGCGCGGGCATCACGCAATATTTGCGGCGACGCCAACACCGCCAGCGGTTTAGTGGTCGATGGATAAAAACGCCCGAACGCCACGTAATCCGCCCCCGCCGCCGCTGCGTCTAGTGCGCGCGCTACGCTGTTATAACAAGAAACGCCTATAATAGCGCGATTTCCCAGTGTCGCGCGCGCCTCGGCGACGGATAAATCGTCTTGCCCCAGATGCACCCCCGCCGCGCCTACGGCACGCGCCAATTCTACATCATCGTTGACTATAAAAAGTACTCGGTGGTGCTGACACACGGCCGCGACTGCAGAGGGATCCGGGGCTGCCAACCCTTCCTTATAACGGTATTGTAGACATTGGACACCCCCCAGCAGGGCTTGTTCGATAGCGGCCAGCGTGGTGTAGGGTGCGGTTATGCCATAGAGCCCGCATAGCTTCATACCCCGGCCACGTCGTCTTCTTCGCTGGATTGCGTTTCCACCCCCCAAAACAAGCGGTTCGGAATATGCTGCCCCATCCCGAGGCGCATCCCCGATTTGAGTGTCGCATAGGTATATTGTTGCGCCTCGCTCACCGCCGTTTGCAAATCCATATCTTGCGCCAGCAATCCCGTGATCGCCGAGGCCAAGGTGCAACCAGATCCGTGGTAGGAATGCGGCAAACGTTCAAAGGTGTAGGCCTCCACCAGGCGTTTGTCGCTATAGAGATGATTGATCACCTTAGGCGTACGCTCATGCGTGCCGGTGATTAATAAATGCTGCACGCCCATCTCGAATATTTCTTGGGCGCAGGCCTCCAAACTATCGGCCTCCGGAGCCAGCGCGCGCGCCTCCAAGCTATTGGGCGTGAGCAAGGTCGTAAACGGTAATAATAGAGAAATCATTGCATCTTGGATCTCGTCATTCGCCAACGACGAGCCGCCACCGGCCACTAAAATGGGGTCTAAAATGATCGGCACGTCATGATAATCACGCAAAATACTGTGTACGGCCTCGACCGCTTCAACGCTGCCCAACAGGCCGATTTTGATGGCATCGACCGGCATATCTTCAAATACGGCGCGCGCCTGCTCAATGATGATGGACAGGTCCATGGGCTGGATGCGCATCACGTCACGGGTATCTTGCACGGTCAGCGCGGTAATGATGGGCGCGGCGTGACACCCCATGCTGGCGAGGGCCTCGATATCCGCCTGTATGCCCGCCCCGCCGGTAGGATCGTTGCCTGCAAACACCATGACGACGGGCGTCAAAAAATCTTCAGACTGCTGGTTCACTTATCCCCCTCATCGTTTACCCTATGTACCCACAAGGCCGCTAGCCCCTAATATCAGTAACGCCAACAAGGTGGCGGCCAACGACCACAGGGCGGTCGCCAACAAGACGTGGCCGCGCCGTCGATACCACACGCCTATGCCTATCAGCGCCCCTATAAACAATAACAAAAAGAACGCGCCGCGTGTCATTACCAACATATTATTTCTCCTGTAAGCGTAGCGCCGCTATTTGCGCCGCCAAACCCGCCAACCCTTGTAGGCCGCCGGTATGCAGGGCTACCACTACCGTACCGGGTGCCCAGGTCCCACGCGCGATTAAATCAAAAACCCCCAGCATCGTCTTGCCGGTATAAATGGGCTCCAATGGAATGCCGTGGCGCGCGGTAAAGGCGTCGCAAAAACGCACCAAGGCCGGCGTCAGGCGTGCATAACCGCCTTGATGATAGGCGTGATGTAGCTGCGGCGCTGCGACTTCGGGACCCGCCAATGCCCGCACCTGTTGCGCTAAATATTGTGCGCCACGCAACACGGCGATGCCATGCGCCTGCTCGCCACTACGTAACGCACGCGCGATGCCAGCCAGCGTCCCGGCACTCCCGACCGGACAACACACCGCATCAAAATGCGGCAATTGGGCGCGCAATTCGGTCACCAGTTCGGCGATGCCTTGCATGGCCTGCGCATTGCTTCCACCTTCCGGCACGATATAAACGTCGCCAAAACGTGCGCGTAGCGAGCGCCAATAATCGGGATCGTGGCGGTGCCGATATTCCGCGCGATCCACCCGGTACAGGCGCATGCCCAACGCGGCGGCGCGCCGCAAGGTCGGATTGTGGGGATCGGCGTCCGCGCCGCGCACCATACCTAAGGTTGCGAGGCCCGTTGCGGCGCCCACCGCCGCTGTCGCCAATAGGTGATTGGAATAAGCGCCGCCAAAGGTCAGTAGCGCCTGTGCCCCCTGTGCGGCACAGGCCACCAAATTATATTTGAGCTTACGCCATTTGTTGCCGCCAAATTCCCCATGCAACAAGTCTTCGCGCTTGAGGTACAACGACACTCCGGCACGCTGCGCGACGGGATCTAGCAACGGCACCACGGGGCTGGGCGTTTTGACCAAGGCGTCGAGCATGTACACATTCAACCGTTTGGACATCTATGAGACAATTCGGCTATGCTTAGCAGTCGGCCCACAAATTTAGCCTGACGGGTCGTCATCTTCAACTGAATTTTACCGATCTCGTGCCTTAATTGATGATCTCACTTATACCACAAATTGACTTTACACTCGTAAAACCGATTGCGGGGTTCGCATCCAGCGCGCTATTGGCGTATCCAGGCGTTCGCTCGGCATGACGATGCATAGGCTCATGCATGGAATCTTACGCTGGTGCGCGTATCTCTGTGCGATGTTAAGCCTGACGAGCGCGCTTGCACTCAGCGCCGCACGGTGGTGGTTGCCGCAAGTCTCCCAATATAAAACCGAGATCGAAGCGCTGGTCACTGGATTAATTAAACAACCGGTGCGCATTGAGACCATAGAGGCGGGCATGACCGGCTTTACGCCGCGCATTATGCTAAAAAACCTACATATACTCTCCGCCGACGGCCATCGCACGCTGGTGATGTTGCAACGCGCGTGGATAGACATCGGCATCATCAGCAGCGCGCTCAATCAGCAGATCACACCCTCGACCTTGGGGGTGGATCATGTACGCATAGGATTGGCGCGCATGCGTGACGGGCGGCTACGGGTGTTGGGCATTGAAGACAGTGAAAATGAATCCGACACGCGTAAAATCGTCGAATGGGCGTTAAATCAGAAATTTCTGGAAATACGTCACAGCGATGTCATGTGGCGCGATTATATGAGCGACGAAGACGATTGGTATTTCAATGATTTGAATGTACGTCTGCATAGCCATGGCGATAACCACGAAATATTCGGTTCCACTAGCCTGCCGCTCGAAATCGGCTATCGCGGCGATTTCGCCGCGCGCATCCAGGGCGACCCGACGCTAAACAATGCATGGCAAGCCGATGTGTTTGTGGCGGCGCGGGGCATACGTCTTGGGCGTTGGCTACAAGACCACGCAGCGGGCGGATTTAACCTCCACGAAGGGCGCGCCGACACGCATCTATGGAGCCACTGGGCGCATGGTCAGATCGACACGGTGAGCGGCGAATTTCTAGCGAACAATCTCACGCTGTCCAACGCCGCTAAGACACGCGCGCGTCAGTTCGACGCGCTGTCCGGGCGGGTCGCGGTGGCGCGTAGCGTCAACGGATGGCGCATTGCGTTGGATCAATTGCATGTAACGCAGGCACAAGAAAATTGGCCCACCGCCCAATTGCGCCTCGGCATCGAAAATACGCCGGATAAGCATCAAACATTCGGTTCGATCAGCGTTTTACGCGCCGATCACGCCGCACAACTGGCATCGCTGAGCGATGCCTGGGCGAACGACGACCAACATTATTTAAGCGGCGCGCAACCGCAAGGCATGTTGCTCGACAATGCCTTTTACATCGAAAAAATAAGCGATAAATACACTTTCGTCTTTCAAGGTCGCATGCAAAACTTCGGCTTTCGACCCTTGGAGCGCCTACCCGGCGCGTATGGCGTGAACGCACGCTATGTGCTGACGCCCCAACGCGGGCGCGTAGACCTCGACGCGCAAGACGCGACCTTTGCCTACCCGACAGTGTTCAGCGAACCGTTGAATATACAAAACATTACCGGGTCTGTATTCTGGGCGACAGACGAAAACGCATTACGTGTTTGGACCTCCACCCTCAATGCGCACAATGCCGATGTCTCGTTATTTGGTCACGTCGATTTAACATTTCCAAAAGACGCACAAGCGCCGCCATGGATAGACTTGGCGGCACGCTTCAACAACACCGCCGCCGCCCATGTGGGGCGCTATTTGCCTATCAATGCACTGTCAAAAAATGTCATCGAATGGATACGCCATGCCTGCGTCGGTGGCAGCTTTCCGAACGGCGAACTGCTCTATTTCGGCCCGCTCAAAACATTTCCGTATGAAAAAGGCGATGGGCGTTTCGAGCTGCGCACACAAATCAAAGATGTGATCCTGGATTATGCGCGCGGTTGGCCGTTGATCACCGGCATCAACGGCGAATTGGTTTATGACGGCAATCAACTGAAGGTGGCCGCGCATGAAGGGCGTATTTTCAAAAACCGCCTGAGCGACACGGTCGTCGAAATCCCCAAATTCAGCGGCAAAACCGTGTGGTTGAACGTACGCGGTCACGCTGAGGGTGAAAGCGCCGAAAAATTAAAATTTTTGCACGAAAGCCCCTTAGAGGCGGGTTTCGCGAAGGCGCTCGCGCCTTTTAACAGCACCGGCCGTAGCGATCTAGATTTGGCCTTGTCGATACCGCTGTCCGGCGACGCGACTACCTTGGTCAAGGGTGGGTTGCAATTACATAATAACCATATCACCGCCCCCGAATACGATCTGGATTTTACACGCGCCGACGGCACCGTGTTTTTTTCGGAAAAAAGCGTCACCGGACGCCAACTGCGCGCCTATATGAATGATCGCGTGCCGCTGTCGGTACACATCGACACCGATGACAGCTTGGGCTATCGTGCGATTCGTTTAAGCGGCGACACAACGATCACCCAAGGCGATGTGCAAGAACTCTTCACGCGCTATTTACACAAGGGCCATTGGGCGGACTATCTGGCGGGTGGCACCCCGGTTAAAATGGGCGTCAACATTCCCATCGATAAAAATTCTAACCAGGCGCCGACCTTGAGTATCTCCAGCAGTTTAAACGGCATGGCGGTACGCCTGCCATTACCTGCGGCTAAACCGGCCACCGGGGAACGTAAGCTCGAGGTTGAAATGCAATTGTCCGGGCCGGAACGCATCCTGCGTACGAATTACGGCGACACCCATATACTATTACAATTTCGCGCGGTGCAGGGTGAACTGCATTTGCAACGCGGCGCCCTAGCGGTGCAAAGCGAACCCAAACTGCCCAGCGAAAACGCCATCCATTTTATAGGTCACGCCAATTATCTTTCGTGGCCGGAATGGACGGCAGTGCTGTTTCCGCCTGCGCCGAAAATTCCGCTCATAGGCGAAGGCAGCGGGCCGCATCTGACGCTTTATTTCAACGCCCGCATCGACAATTTGGATGCCTACGGCAATCGCTTTCAAAATGTCTCGCTACAGGCGTCGGAGGCGGCGCAAGGTTATAGCGTACACATTAACAGCGACCAGGCCAGCGGTACCTTATTTATCCCCGAATTCGTCGCCAACACCCCGCTGGTGATAGACATGGAACGACTCTTCTGGACGACGGGCGAAAGCGGTGGTGAGGCGACCGGCCGACTCGATCCACATGAGCTGCCGTCGATGCGCATTTCCGCCAAGGCCTTTCGCGTCGATAATACCAATTTCGGGACGTTGGAATTGAATGCCGAACGCGTTGAACAAGGTTTGCGTTTGAGCAAATTAAGCCTGCAAAATCCAATCACACAGATCAATGCGACCGGCACTTGGTTGGGTCAATACGGCCATTACATGTCGCGTTTCAATATCGAAACCAAAACCAAAGACGTTGGCAAAATGCTCGAAGGATTTCGCTATACCGGCGGCATACGCGGCGGCACCGGCCAGTTGACCATCACCGCCGGCTGGCTGGGCAGCCCGTTCGATTTCAGCCTCGAAAAACTCGATGGAACGATTAAATTGCTGATCGACGACGGACGCCTATTGGAAATCGATCCCGGCGCGGCGCGGATGTTCGGATTGTTGAGTTTGCAGGCCTTGCCACGCCGCTTTACGCTGGATTTCAGCGATATGTTCGCAACAGGCATGACCTTTGACCATATCGTCGGCGAATTCTCGGTCACTAATGGCGACGCTTACACCGGCAATTTGATTATGGACAGCCCGTCGTCGCTAATCAAAATCGCCGGTCGAGTCGGCCTCGCGCGCCGCGATTATGATCAAGATATCACGGTGGTGCCGCATGTCGGCGAAAGCATCCCCATCATCGGCACGGCCCTGACCGGGCCCACGATAGGCGCGGCCTTGTTGGTGCTGCAAAAATTATTTGAAAAGCAAATCCAGGCGGTCAGTACGGTACACTATAAAATCACCGGCCCGTGGGACAATCCGAGCATAAGCAAGATCAGCAAAGATCATGCGCGGAGTAATTTCACCATCCCCGTGCCGCCGGCCCCTATGCCGCCGCAAAGCCCGTAAAGATTCCGGCTTTTCATCTCAACGCGGCTATTTGGCGGGCGTTCATTACTTAATATTTACAAATCCGAATAAACCATCGCCCACATAAAAATCTCCGCAGCAAAGCTGGCAGAGAAATGGCATAATACATGTTCATAACGTGTGTGGAGGTCGTTAGGAAATGCACCAGGTTGCCGCCATCCAAATGGCTTCGGGCCCCAATGTCGCCGCTAATTTGATTGAAGCGGAGCGATTAATCATGATCGCCGTCAAAGAAGGCGCGAAGTTGGTCGTATTGCCGGAAAATTTCGCAATTATGGGCATGTCCGAACAGGATAAGATCAAAATTCGCGAACAACCGGGACGCGGACATATCCAAGGATTTCTCGCGGATCAAGCCGCCAAACATAAAATTTGGCTGGTGGGCGGCACCATCCCGCTGGCCGCCACCGACCCGAACAAGGTGCGCGCCGCCTGTCTCGTCTACAACGACAAGGGCAAACAAGTCGCACGTTACGACAAGATACATATGTTCGATGTCGAAATTGTCGATTCCGGCGAACGCTATATCGAGTCGCAAACCATAGAATCCGGCGATGAAATCATCGTCATCGATTCACCATTCGGTCGCCTCGGCTTGGCGGTGTGTTACGATTTGCGCTTCCCCGAATTATTTCGCCGTTTGCTCGACCACGGGGCGGAGCTTATCGCAGTCCCCTCCGCGTTTACGGCCATCACCGGCAAGGCGCACTGGGAAGTCATCGTGCGCGCCCGCGCGATTGAAAATTTATGCTATGTGATCGCCGCCGCGCAAGGCGGGTACCACGTCAACGGGCGCGAAACCTACGGCGATTCAATGATCGTCGATCCCTGGGGCACGGTACTAGACCGCTTGTCACATGGTTCGGGCGTTGTGCAGGCCCAAATAGATCGCAAATATTTGACCAGTGTGCGGCGACATTTCCCCACCATTTCACATCGTAAACTTTGAGGTCTATGGACAATTCTATAAGCTTGGCCGAACGCACACTATTAACGCCCTCAGGATTGGATTTATCCGCCGTCGATGAGGTGTTGTCGCGGCTCGCCAGCCATGGAGGTGTCGATGCCGCCGATTTGTATTTTCAATATAATCGCTACGAATCTTGGTCGCTCGAAGACGGCATTGTCAAGAGCGGCAGTTACGGCATAGATCAAGGCGTAGGCGTACGCGTGGTCAGTGGCGAAAAACAAGCCCTCGCCTATTCCGACGATATCACCCTGGCCGCCTTGCATCAGGCCAGCCGCAATGTCAGCGCGATTGCGCGCAGCGGTCAGACCGGTCGCTTGGGCACGCGCCGCGCTATTCAGGGCCACGCGCTGTATCCGGGTACGGATCCGCTGCCGTCGCTGCCTGAAGTGGATAAAATCCAATTATTAGAACGGCTGGACGCCGAGGCGCGCGCCTATGATCCGCGCATTAAACAAGTCATGATCAATCTGGCCTGCGTGTTCGATGTTATTCTGGTGGCAGCGACCGATGGCACCTTGGCCGCCGACGCGCGCCCGCTGGTACGCCTGTCGGTGAGCGTGGTCGCCGAACAAGGCGGACGCCGCGAACAAGGCGGTAGCGGCGGCGGCGGACGTAGCGATTACCACATCTTTATGACCGATGCGCGCGCCTCCAACTACGCGCGCGAAGCGGCGCGCCAAGCCATCGTCAATTTAGAGGCCATCGACGCCCCCGCAGGCGCGATGACCGTCGTCCTCGGCCCAGGTTGGCCGGGCGTGTTGTTGCACGAAGCCATAGGCCACGGCTTAGAAGGCGACTTTAATCGCAAGGGCAGTTCGGCCTTCGCCGGACGCTTGGGGCAACGCGTAGCGACACCGCTATGCACCGTCGTGGACAACGGCACGCTCGCGGGCCGGCGCGGTTCGTTGAGCATAGACGACGAAGGCACGCCCAC
>CAKKRP010000020.1 GCA_919902765.1 Gammaproteobacteria bacterium
CGGTTGCCCAGGCAGGGCGCTCACTGGATTGTGCCTATCCATAGGATTCTGAAACACACCAGGGCTAAATACACGGCGATATTTTCCGGCGAGCACCGACCATGAACTGGCGGAGTAATGTTCTATAAAAAATTCGTTCAACCTTAGCCAATCCTGCGCGCCTCTCTCATACAACGGGGTCGCATTTTCGTAGGCCGTACTGAACTGCGCTTGCACATCACCTTTTATCGTCCATATTTGATCAGGCTTATATGTCGCCTCAGCGTTTAATTGTTGCGCTATGCTACGCTCCCGCACCAAACCGTTATTGATCATGACAGGGCTGGCGGTGGATTTTATATGCGCATAATCCAGCACCGAAATGGCGTACACGCGCGACTGCCTGCTGCTATCGAACATGGCTTTATTGCCTTGCTGCGGTACACGCGCAACCAACGGTGCGCTTGCGGATTCCTCAATAGGCGCATCGTCGATTTGCACTGGCACCGCGATAGCGGCGCTTGAGCACAACATCAACACCTGCGCGGCTACCGGAACGACAGCGAATTTCATGCTATTTTCCTAAGTTTTCCGACCGAAACCGCGTGTCCGGCAAGTCGCTGACTTTTTTAAATGCCTCCACGGTCAATACCGTGCGCTGCCCAGTAATCACGTTTTCCATCACCAAAGTCGCCGGACGTGTAATGCCGCCAAAGGTTTTTATATCTCGATATTTCAAGGTTTTCATGTGATGCCCGGCATCGTCATAAAAAAATTGCTGCACCGGCTGCAATGTCTTTTTGAGCACCCACAGACGCATCAAGAAATAGGTAGGCTTTTGATCCGGCTTGCCTTCCAGATCGATGACATATTGCGTATCGGATTCTTTGGCCATTTTGGGCGTATATAAATCTAACCAATTCATACGTAACACATCGGCGTTATTAAAGTCGCCGTTACCTATGCTTTCACGATCCGCTAAACGCACGATCTTGCGCGAATCCGGCAAATAACTCCAGATTTCCCCGTCGCGATTAAGAATTTGCCGCCCGGCGTCAGTGGCGGGCGATAAAAACGTCACGTGGACGGTCTTACTGTTCTGCGCTTGGATATGCAAACTATAATCGTGCTGCGTGCCGTCTACGCGATAATTCGTAAAACCATTGTCGCCCACCCATTGGCCCGGCGATAATTTATCAAGCACGCTTTTTACGATGTCTGTCGCTTCAATCGACCACACCGGCGAACCGTACGCGCATAGACCCAAAAACGCCACTACGATGCTACTCAATTTTTCAGTTTTCATACATGTCCCATCGCCTCCAACGGACTCATTTTAGATGCCGTACGCGCCGGGTAAAATGCGCCGACCCCACCCGCGATCACGCCTAAAAACGCAGTGAATACCGAGAATTGCACACTGTTAAACGGATGCAGTATCACCGGCGACTCCGTCCCCGGCAATTGAAATGTAATCCCTCTGGCGTTTAAATACAGGATCAATGCGCTACCGAATGTGACACCGATCAGCCCCCCCATCGCGCCCACCATCGTGCTTTCCAACATGAATAAACTCATGATATGGCGTCGTTTGTAACCTATGGCCATCAGCGTGCCGATTTCACGCGTACGCTCGCTGACGCTCATCAGCGTGGTAATAATGATGGCGACCAACACGAATATAATAATAACGGTCGTCACCATACTGAACATCGCGTTCTGGAGCCCCATAATCGTGACAAAAAATTTATTGATCTCGTCCCACGGTTCGGCGACTAAACCATAGGGCGCTAATTTTTCGTTTAACGCCTTTGCCACTTCAAAGCGCCGTTCGGTATTATCTAACGAGAGCACCAGTTGCGTCACCTTGCCCGGCGCACCGACCAATTGTTGTGCGGTCGCCAACACCAAATACGCCGTGGTCTTATTCGCGGTGGGATTGGTGACATCCAACACACCGGAGAGTTTGGTGACCATAGAACGCTGCGAGCTGTTGACATCCTGCACCATCAGAATAATCTCATCCCCCACGGCGGCCTGACGCTCACCGTTCGCCGTTGTGGTCGTGAAACCGCGCCGCATGTATTCGCCTATCAACAACTGATGAAATTCTTGCTGCGTCGTCGGCAAATCGACGGCGCTGGCTTGCGGCACCGGCTTGGTATAATCCTGATTGGCATCCACCGGTGCATCTTCGATGTTGGCCGCCAGATTTCCCGCAAGTTTCGCTGATTTTTCCAAATTTGACTGCAAAAACGCGCCACCACCCCCGGCCTTCACCAACAACGCGAGACGCGGACACACCTGGTTTTCCATCTCGGGGTCTATGCCTATACCCAACATCGGTGTCGTGCTTTGGCTCGCTTGATGATTGAGCAGGCCGCTGAGCAACAAGCGCCCGGTCACGCCGGTAACATGCGCTGTCGATTGCACCAGTTTTTTCAATTCATCGTTGTAGCTAAAAAGATAGTCATTGGCTTTTGTGGGCAGCGCCTGACGAAAGCCCTTGCGCACGATTTGGATCTCACCCAGTTCGGCCTTAGTCACGCCTTCTTTTATTTCGCGCTGCAAGCCATTCAAAAACCCGTGTATGATGAATATGAACGTGAGGCCTATTACTATCGTGAGAACGGTCAACAAGCTCCGGCGTGCATTGCGCAAGACGTTGCGTCGCGCGAGCACAAAAAAATCCTTCATACACACCTCGTCTTGTTTAAATTCGAGTCGCCAAGCCCTGGCCACTAAGGGGAGTTACCCCACCGAATAACAGCGTTCCGGCCCAGACGACTATATTACTGGGTATTGTTTTTTCTGTCATCCTAAATTGCGCGCGGGCGCCCAAAGATACGCACGGCCTTTTACGCAATTTTTATTCGAATTTGAATGTGTAGAAATATAATAGTGATACTGCCTACGCAAAAAAGGGCGTGATCGCCACGCCCTTCGTATTAGCTACGCAACTCTACTATGCTATCAAGCACAAGGTGCATTGACGAACGGAAATCCAGCGGTGCCCCACTTAAAGCAACCGTCTTCAGCAACAGCCAGACTACCGACGCGCTTATTAGTTATCGTTGAATCGGTAATACTGAATTCAAATCGACCAGCCGTTACGCGGAATAAATGCTGGGTCGCATCCCAAGTCAACACCGTGCCTGCGGTGGCGGCGAGTTTAGTCTCTTCCGTTTTATTTGTCATGGTCAGCGTCAGCGATTTGGTGAACGTCAACGTTGTGGTCTGTGCGTTTGTCACAATCGTCAACTCTTCAGCATCGACCTTGGCGCTGGCCATCTCCACGCCGTTGGTGGACGTTACAAACCCGGTCGCGCCCAAACTTACCCCGGTCACATGCAGCGTGTGCGCGCCATTTGCCTCCGACAACTCAACTTTAGCCGTTATTTTATCTATGCCACCGGCATCCGTTTGCAACACTTGCAGGGTCGGACCCGTAGCGCCAATACTGCTCTGAACGGGAACAAGCGACTTGCTCTCCCACCCAATTGCTCCGTAGTTAAGCTGGATCAACCCCGTTTTGGCCACCGCATCTACCGCCATGCGAAATCCGTCGTCCGCGCTCGCTATATCCAACGTTAATGATTCTTGTCCATTCGTATACTGGAAATGGATGGCCTGTGTGACACCGGACACCACTTCTGCTGCCTGCGCCCCGGTCACCCGCAGCGTAACGCGGGACTTACCTGCACCCTCCACCGTTTGACCTGTGCCCTCTGCGCTAAATATTTCGGACGCTATCGCAGCGGCCTCACCGATATCCGATTCGAAATACACCCTATTTGGCGCATAACCAAGCGTGAAGGGGGCATGTGCATCATATTTGATGGTCAGTGTCCCTGCGTCGTCTGAGGTTGTTACCAAGGTCACGGTGACGTGGGTAAGCCTAGACTTACAGATGAGATCATCCGCGCACAATTTCCCAGCGTCCGGATGATAAACCGTCACACCGCCCTCGGTGGTTGGGTTTTGCAGTAAGGCATCGAGCAATTCAGCCAATTGATCGTCCAATGTCGGTGAATTGGTGGTGGTAGTCGTGGCCGCCCCTAGCGCCATCACGCCCAACGCCGTTGCAGCCCCTGGGGTGGAATTTAAACGCTCCAAGCTGCGCACTAGCGCTTGTTGCCGAGCCTTTGCCTGCGGCGCGGCGCCGGTGGTATCGACGCTCGCAATGCCACTTGTAAGTTGAGCGAGATTCGCTTGAGTCGCCACCTGCGAGCTCGCATCCAACACCGCGCGCGTTACGCCGACGACCGTATTTACCGCCGCTGCGCGCGCCGCCTTGGCAATAACTTCATCGGGCTTATTCGCGCACCCAACGTTCACGATAGAGGCTAGCATTGCGACTAGCATGGGTACGAGAGTTTGACATCTGCTATTTTTCATTTTAATGCTCCTTGTTGAGTTTCAGTGGGCCAGCTATTTTATTCGCTGCTGACGCCCGCTATGGTAGCGCAGTTCGAGCAAGTAAAAAAGCCGACATCGAGACAGGGATAATCGAGGCGGTTAGACGGACAAGGCGATAACTTTACGATCTCGTAGCAATGTCTGCTAATGTTGTCGTTAGTAACATACAAACGCCCCCCTTGCGGCTGGCATCAATACTGTATATATTTACAGCATACGTGCCTTGCCGGATAATCTAAGCCCACCCCACTTATGTACGCCGAACTCCATTGCCTAAGCAATTTTACCTTTTTGCGCGGGGCGTCGCAGCCTGCGGAATTGGTTGCGCAAGCGGCCGCCTTGGATTATCGCGCGTTGGCGCTCACCGATGAATGTTCTGTCGCGGGGGTAGTGCGCGCGCATGTCGCAGCCAAGGATTGCGGATTGCATCTGATCATAGGCGCGGAATTTTGTTTGCAAGATGGCCCTACGTTGATTGCACTCGCCACTCATCGTGCGGGTTATGCGCGGTTATGCAGTTTGATTACACAAGGTCGCAGGCGTGCGCTCAAAGGCAATTACACACTCACTCGCGAGGATGTGCGTGACAGCCTCGCAGGGTGTGTGATTTTATTGCCGGTGCGGGTAGGCACCCACGACGACGAAGTGGCGTTTTGCGCACATACATTTTCTGATCGTCTATGGCTGGCCGCGACATTCTTACACGATGGTTTCGATCATCTATTGCGCGCGCGTTGTAGCGACCTAGCAATGCGGTTTAAATTGCCCGTCACCGCCGCTGGAAATGTCCACATGCACAGTACACAACGCGCGCCGCTACACGATTGTTTGACTGCGCTACGCTTGGGCACGACGGTACAGGAGGCGGGCTTTGCATTGCATGCGAATGCACAACGCTATTTGCGCCCACGCGACACACTTGCGACACTTTACCCATCGCCATGGTTGGCGGAAAGCGTGCGCATCGCAGATCGATGTCAATTTTCTCTCGACGAATTGCGCTATGAATATCCGCAAGAATTGGTGCCGCCGGAATTGACGCCCACGCAACATTTACGCGCGCTGACCGAGGCAGGCGCGCTCCGCCGTTGGCCGCAGGGTGCGCCGGACAAGGCCCGCGCGCTAATCGAGCATGAATTAAAAATCATCGCCGAAATACGCTACGAGCCGTATTTTTTGACCGTACACGATATCGTGCATTTTGCGCGCTCACAGCGCATTTTATGCCAAGGACGGGGCTCGGCGGCGAATTCTGCGGTGTGTTATTGTTTGGGTATCACCGAGGTCGATCCGGCGCGTTTGGAAATGTTGTTCGAGCGCTTTTTATCCAAGGAACGCGGCGAACCTCCCGATATCGATGTCGATTTCGAGAACGCACGCCGCGAAGAAGTTATTCAATATGTTTATCGCAAATATGGTCGTGATCGCGCGGCCTTGGCGGCGACCGTCATCACCTATCGACGCCGCAGCGCGGTGCGCGACATCGGCAAGGCCTTGGGGCTGGATGTGCAACAGATTGATCGCGTCGCGAAGATCGCCGGCGGTTGGGATATGCGTGGTATCCAACCAGCGCATTTGCAAGAGGCCGGGTTGAATGCAAATCTGCCTTTATTACAGCATTTTTTAACGCTCTCTAACGAAATCATCGGGTTTCCGCGTCATTTATCACAACACGTTGGCGGCTTCGTCATCGCGGCGGGTTTGTTGTGCGAATTGGTGCCTGTCGAAAACGCGGCGATGCCGGAACGTACCATTATCCAATGGGACAAAGACGATTTAGAGGCGCTGGGCCTGCTCAAAGTAGATGTATTGGCGCTGGGGATGTTAACCGCGATACAACGCACCTTAGGCTATATTGGCGCGCGCGATAAACGCGATTTTACGCTGGCGGATATACCTGCGGAAGATCCGCTGGTGTATACGATGATCCAACGCGCCGACACCATAGGCGTGTTCCAAATCGAATCGCGCGCGCAAATGGCGATGTTGCCCCGGCTTAGACCCAAAAATTTTTACGACCTGGTAATCGAAGTGTCCATCGTGCGCCCCGGCCCCATCCAAGGCGATATGGTACACCCCTATCTGCGCCGACGTAACGGACTAGAGGCCGTGACTTACCCTAGCTTGGCGATACAACAGGTATTGGAACGCACTTTAGGCGTGCCCATTTTCCAAGAACAAGTGATCAAACTCGCGATGGTCGCCGCTGGGTTTTCTGCGGGTGAGGCCGATCAATTGCGCCGCGCAATGGCGGCATGGAAACGCAAAGGTGGATTGGAACCCTTTGAAAAAAAACTGATCGACGGTATGCGCACACGCGGTTATGACGAGGATTTTGCGCACCGCGTGTTCGAGCAAATCAAAGGCTTCGGCGAATACGGATTTCCTGAATCGCATGCCGCGAGTTTCGCGTTATTGGCCTATGCCTCGGCGTGGCTGAAATATTATGAACCGGCCGCCTTTTGCTGCGCGCTGATCAATAGCCAACCGATGGGATTTTACACTGCGGATCAGTTGCTGCAAGACGCGCGTCGTCATCACGTGACGGTGCTGCCCGTTGATGTATGCCATAGCGATTGGGATTGTACGTTGACTAAGACCGGCGAATTGCGCCTCGGTTTGCGTCTGGTTAAAGGACTTACGCATACCGGCGCACAAACATTGATGCAGAGGCGCGCGCGCGCACCGTGGACAACGTTCGACGACTTACAACAACGCGCACAACTTTCGAAACGCGACCTACAATGCCTGGCCGAGGCCGATGCATTAGCCACCTTGAGCGGCCATCGTCATCTGGCGCGTTGGCAGGCCTATGGCGACGAGAAACCCGCGCCGATTTTTTCCCGTATACCCCAACAAGAGGAATTACCGTGGTTGCCTGCGCCCACGGAGGGCCGCGAAATCGCCGATGATTATCGCCATGTCGGCCTCACGTTGCGCCGCCATCCCGTGGCTTTATTGCGTCCGCGTCTGCACAAGCAACGTATACACAGTGCGGCGGACATCAAACATATACCGCACGGCCGTGCAGTGCGTGTCGCGGGTTTGGTCATCGGGCGGCAACGCCCCGGCACCGCCAGCGGTGTCACCTTTGTCACGCTAGAGGATGAAACCGGCATGACCAATGTCGTGGTATGGCGCACCCTCGCGGAACGTCAGAAACGAGAATTATTGACCGCGCAATTATTAATTGTACATGGCGTGGTGGAGCGCGCAGGAGCAGTCGTGCATGTGATTGCCGGGCGCTTGCGCGATGCAAGCGCGTGGTTGGGTGATTTAGTCATTGACTCGCGTGATTTTCATTAAATGAATTGACACCACCCTGGTCATACAGATGTGTAGGGCGAACACGCAGTCAAAACCGGGTTTTTCCACCCCAATTGAAATAGAAAAACTTAGCTCAATGGGTCGGTAACTGAAATGAAAACGTGGTGCCCCGCAGCAACGCGCTACTAACGTTTATCGCGCAGCCATGCAGTTCCAAAATTCGTTTAGCGATGGATAAGCCCAAACCCGATGCACCAGGGCTGCTATTGCGGCTTTTGTCGAGTTGATAGAATCTGTCAAATATGCGCGGCAACTCCTCTTCCGGTATCCCGCAGCCGGTATCGCGCACATACACCCCTACGCCTTGCGCATTGTGCTCCAATTGCAACACCACATGCCCTTGCGCAGGCGTGTAACGCAATGCATTTTCGATCAGATTTTCGAGCGCGCGTTCTATCAATGCGATGTCGGCGAGCACAAACGGCAAATCCGGGTGCAATTGCGCTTCTATTGTGATGTTCTTTTCGTTAGCGCGCAAACGGTATTTTTGCACGATATCCTGCACCAATTCCGGCAGACTAAACGCCTCACGATTCGGTTTTACCTCTAGCGCATCGAGACGTGCAAGCTCTAACAACTCACTTACGAGCTTGTTCAAGTGGTGACAATGGCGTATCGCGATCTCTAAATATTCCTTGCGTTCTTGGGTAGACAGCGCATCATCCTTAATCAACAAAGTTTCTATATATCCTTGCAGCGTCGCCAACGGTGTGCGCAAATCGTGCGACACATCTGCCACCAATTCGCGTCGCATCTGATCCGTGCGTTCCAGACGCTGGGTTTGCGCGTTGATTTGCATCGCCATGTCGTGAAAGGTCGCGGTCAACCTGTCTATTTCATCGCCGCGCTCGGGCGACACAGAAAATTCAGACAGCCCTCCGGCTTTGAATTCTGACATCGCCAATGCCAAGCGATGTAGTTTTCCCGTTAACATAGCAAATAACATCAATCCCGCGAATATGGCCAATAACACGCCACCGGCAATAATCCACGCACTGGCGCTTAAAATATAACTGCCCGCCAACATCTGAGTCACGCCATCGTAGTCTTCTCCGGCCAGTATGATATACAAATATCCGTCTAGCACACCGGCATGCGCGATTGGCGCGGCGGAAAAAACCTTTTGACGTGAATTGTCGCGCGGATCATCACCCAACATCGGAAATTGAACTACGCCATTCACCCATTGCTCAAGCGGGCCTAGATTCACGTGATCACGCTTGACCTTGCCCGGTTCCGCAGAAAAGGCCAAAATTTTTCCCTGACTGTCCAGCAGATACAATTCAATCGCCGGATTGATTACCATCAGCATATGAAACACGTCTTGCAGCGCGACATGATCAATCAATTTGTCACGCATGAGCGTTTTTTCCGCCACTATATGCCGTGCAAGATCTTTATTGAGTTTTTGATTCACCTCTTGTTGATACATTTCTGTCGCGTAGAGTGTAATGCCCAATGCCAATACCCCAACGATGACAAACAGCACCAACAATATCGCCGCCAACTTGGCGTACAATGATCGCAACATAGTTAACCCTTAGCTTCTGAAAATTTGTACCCGACACCCCAAACGGTTAATACATATTCGGGTTGTTGCGGCTGACTTTCGATCTTGGCGCGCAAACGATTAATATGCGAATTTACCGTGTGTTCGTAGCCGTCATGGCCGTAACCCCAGACCTGATCTAACAACTGCGAACGCGTATATACGCGTCCGCGATGACGCGCCAAATGTGCGATCAAGTCGAATTCTTTGGCGGTCAATTCTATTTCCACACCGGCACGCACCACAGTGCGTTTTTCAAAATTTATAATTAAATCTCCCGCACTGATAACGCGTTCCACTGCGTCCTTTTTTTCCGCGCGCATATTATCTATGCGCCGCAAAATCGCCTTAACGCGCGCCAGCAGCTCCGGAATACTAAACGGTTTAGATAAATAATCATCCGCGCCCATTTCCAAACCTACCACACGATCAATCTCCGTGGATTTCGAGGTCAGCATTAAGATGGGCGCGTATGAACCCGCGCCGCGCAACCGCCGACAAATGTCGAGACCATCCATACCGGGCAACATCAGATCCAATACGATTAAATCCTGCCCGCCTAACAACGCCGCCGCCAATCCCGCACGGCCATCGACCTTGATTTCGACTTGATAACCGGCGTCGCTCAAATGCAATTTGAGTAGATTGCCTAAATCTTGGTTGTCTTCTATCACCAATAATTTGCGCGACATGTCAGGTAACTCCACTACTTATTACGTCTGGCATCATATGCGAATAACTACTTAGCAAAGCAATCAAGACGTATTATGCCTAAGGATATTCACAAAAGTATCACAACTTGGGATCGCTGCGTTAGACGATCTTGCGCCTAACCCATTAATATCTACGCAAAACGCCAACGCTAGGCGATTGATATTTTTAATCATTATATAAATTTTAACACCTAGCATCTCCGTCCATATACCGGGCGCTTCTCTACCCCCTGCTAGTCAATCGCGCTAAAATACGTCGTCTCCTCTATGATGAACCTAGGAATCACGCATGTCACTCCGCGTCCTCAAGCCGGAAGAAAATTTCATCGCCATCGAGCCCTATTATCAAGCCATAGGACAAGAAATCGCTATTTTCGAGGCCGCGTATACGCAAAAATTACCCATCTTGCTAAAAGGCCCGACCGGTTGCGGCAAAACGCGCTTTATGGAACACATGGCGTGGCGCTTGAAAAAGCCGCTCGTTACGGTGTCGTGTCACGATGACCTCACGGCATCCGATCTAGTCGGGCGATTTTTGGTGCGCGGCGGCGAAACAGTGTGGGTCGATGGCCCGCTGGCGCGCGCGGTGCGCAACGGCGCCATTTGCTATCTCGACGAAGTGGTAGAGGCGCGCAAAGATACGACCGTGGTGATACATCCATTGGCTGACGATAGGCGCGTCTTGCCGATGGAGAAGTTGGGCCAATTATTGGAAGCGCCCCCGGAATTTTGTTTGGCCTTGTCTTACAACCCCGGTTATCAGAGCGTGTTGAAAGATTTAAAACAAAGCACGCGTCAGCGTTTTGTAGCGTTAGAATTCGATTATCCTGAGGCGGCAATCGAAGCCGCCATCGTCGCGCGCGAGGCCGCAGTGGATGCAAGTGTCGCAACCGGTTTGGTCAAATTCGCGGCCATGACGCGCAATCTCAAAGGCAATGGATTGGATGAAGGCGCAAGCACGCGTTTGCTGGTACACGCGGGAAAACTAATTGCTGTCGGCATAGACCCGGTACAGGCGTGTCGTAGCGCCGTCACTCAGGCACTCACCGATGAACGGGAAATGCTCGCCGCCGTGAACGAATTATCGTCATCCATATTCTGAATATGTCGAAATCGTCGGCGCTGAATCTCACCGAAATCGCACAACGCCTGGATGTTTCGTTACAGGTCGAATTTACGTTTTATCATACGCACGAGCTGGCCCAGACCATACTCCCCTTAGCGCGCGCCGATCAAGAATTTTATCTCACCTGGGTCGAACGCGTCGCCAGCACGCATTTAGAAATCAGCCATCAATTTGCACAACGCGGCGCGGAACTGATTGCGCGCATGGATAAGCACGTGCTAGAGGCGTGGTTGATCCACGCCATGGACACCTACGACATCGATGGATTATTTCCGGCGATGAAAATCATCCGCAACGTCGATCAATTTCTACACTCTGCACATGAACGCACGGCCGGAGTGGCGTTGACCGCACAACGCGGCGTGTTATTGCATTTTTTGCAAGGACTGTCCGGTCGTCAATTAAAAGTGAATGAAGGCGACGCCGCCTACACCGACGGCGAAACGGTTTTTTTACCCGCGTTTGTCGCGATGTTTCCACACGTGGACGACAATTTTAAATTATTGAAAGCAATGGCGGCCTTACAATGGGCGCAAACACGCTTCGGCACATTGCGGTTACCACTGCAAGATTTAATCATGGAACATGACGATCCGCAGGGATTTTTAGCGCTATTTCACGCCTTAGAGACGCAACGCCTAGAGGCCTGTTTACAACGCGAATTGCCAGGGCTTTATCGCGATATGCTACGCATAGGTACGCCACACAGCGGTGCCGCACCGGATACGCAATGGCGCGATATCGTAGCGCCTTTGCGCCCAGCCACCGCGACCGCAGAACACAGTTTGGCGCTCGCGCAGTCATTGTTCGGCAAAGTCGCGCCGCCGACACCGCGCATTTATCAAGGTGAATTGCGGCCGCACGAAGTCCTGCAAATACGCCTTGCACGCATAGAACGCGAAAAGGCCCGCCTCAAGGTCGCGTTACACGATTTATTAACCGAGCAAGCCGCCAAACCGGAAACCGCACCCCCGCCTTCCCGTTTCGACATGCGCGAAACCACCGATCCGTCAGTGCCGGAAGGCGCGCGCATGGAATTAACGCTTGACGATATGCCGGTCGCACCGCCGGAAGGCGTCAAAAATCTTTTGACTTCCATTATGCTCGATTTCGACGAGATACCGCCGGAATATTTAGTCCCCGCCGGGCCGGGCGAATACGATCCGCGCCTATTACACGATGAAGAACCGAACGCCGATGATGTATGGTCTGGCACTTATCACGAAGAGGGCGCGTTTTTATATAAAGAATGGGATTATCGCCGCCAACATTATCGCAAAAATTGGTGCGCCGTACGCGAAAAAACCGTCACCGCGCAGGATGACGGCTTTTATGCCAACACGTTAAAAAAATACGCAACACAATTGCGCCACCTGCGCCGCACCTTCGAGGCGATGCGCGATGAAGACCGCCTGCTAAAACGTCAACTCGACGGTGAAGACGTAGACATAGACGCGTTAGTCGAGGCGCTGGCCGATCAACGCGCCGGGCAAGAAATGAGCGACCGCTTGTTCACGCGCATGCACCGCGCCGACCGCAATATCGCGGTGTGTTTTATGGTCGATATGAGCGGATCCACACAAGGCTGGATCAACCTCGCTGAACGCGAGGCGCTGATTTTATTATGCGAGGCCTTGGAACATTTGGGAGATAGGTACGCGATTTACGGCTTTTCCGGATTCGCACGCAAACGTTGCGAAATTTTTAAAATTAAAGAATTCAGCGACCCGTACAACAGCGAAATAAAAAATCGCATCAGCGGCATCCAACCGCAGGACTACACACGCATGGGCTTTGCGATACGCCATTTGAGCGGCAAATTACTCGCCGTGGACGCCAAAACACGCATATTAATCACACTTTCCGACGGCAGGCCGTATGACTACGATTATTATTGCGACGACTATGGCATAGAAGACACCCGCCGCGCGCTGATCGAAACACGCCTGAGCGGCATTCATCCCTATTGCATCACCATCGACCAAACCGCGCATGACTATCTGTCGCACATGTATGGCGCGGCGAGTTACACGGTGTTGGATGATATCGCGCGTTTGCCGTACAAGGTGACGGATATTTATAAGAAGTTGACGACGTGAAAAAGTAAGCAGTGTCAAAAGTAAGCGGTGAGTATGCGGAGTTTGACACGCCATAAATGTTAGGAAATGGTGAATTCATCAACGACAGAACTGATGATGCCATACGTCACTGGCGAGAATATCGAAAAAACGATGGCGATCACTGTGCTCACGCCGTGTCTTGCCGAGAAATAAAAAGGGCGTACCATCAGTACGCCCTTTGCAACACTTTCAAATCTAATCGTCTTTCCAATATTATGGAATGACAACGCGACCGCTGCTATTTCCACTAAAATGACACCCACTGCAACTATCAACCGCTTTGGTCGGATGACCTGACGGAAGCGTATATGCTACGCTGTTGATTGTAATGGTATCGCCGCCCGTTACTGTTCCAGTGCTCGGAACTCTGGTAACTGTGGCCGGTGGTGTGGTAGCCGGAGGCGTCGTTGTCACTGGCGGCATAGTGACTGGAGGTGTCATGTCGCCCGCGCCCATCTCTATGCCAGTAGGCACAACCACAATGATTTTTGCATCAACGGTAGCCGTCGGCGCGTTGGCAGTGTCTAACACATCAGTGCCGCGCACCATTACCTTGTCATCCACCGCGAGGTCGGCAAGCGTCGGCGCAGTTACGCTCATCTTTACGATCTTGGTGGTATCAGCGACGTTCACGACCACCTCAGTCACGCCGGCGGGCAACATACCCTTGGCGCGCACCACGGTCACCGTAACGGTTTTGGTGGTCGCGTCAATGCTCTTAACGGCGCCATACACGTTAACGAAGTTGGTCACCGCATGAATTTCCTCACCTTCAACCTCGATCACTTGCGCGGTGAGTGTATTGGTTTCGGCATCCAACACGCCTTTTACTTCGACTTCATCGCCTACCGCAAGTGTATCGGCAGTGATGACAGCGCCCTCCTCATCGACTATTTTGGTATTGTTTTCCGCTACCGCATCGCCAGTGACGATATTCACGGTCAACGATACGGGTGTCGCGTCTCTGTGGCCTTCCAGCGCAATAGTGATGCTGGATTTATCATCGGCAATCGCGGTGATCTTGCCTTCTTTATGCATATCGCTATCAATGGAAGGATGGTTATCCGGCTGACAATGCTCCTCGACTACCTGCATCGCGCCATCGCTAGCGTTGTGATCAACCAGCCTGGAGGTATCGGCCGCGATGGTGACATTGGTGATCTTGCCTGCGGCGACGACTATGCTTGCATTCATCGTAAAGGTCTTTTGCACGCCTGCATTCTCAATAGTTACGCTGATCTTGGTATAGGTACCGTCCGGTACATTGGTCATGTCGATCTGGTCCACGATCTTCGCCTTAGGATCTATCGTAACCGGTTGACCCATCGCGTTGTCATAGGCGACCACTACCGTACCATCGGCCTGGGTCAATTCCACCTTGGTGACAGTGACCGTAACCGCAACCTGAGGTTGCCCACTCGTTGGATCCGCCTTAATGGCTGCAACAATATGACCTACGTTGGCTGAACCTGGCGTCGTACCCGTGGGGTTAGACACCGGCGCACAGGCCGTCAGACCCAGCGCTGTCACTGCTAACGCAGCGAAAATATTCCGTAACTTCATTGCACTATCCTCCTAACATAACGACTGTTGTAAAATATGACTTGGCGCTCGCCTGGCCGCCCATCATACCAACACAACCCTTTTGGAAATCCCAGCACGGCGTGAAATTGTATCCGCACCATTCCCTACATAACGCTGGCGTAGGGATTTGGGTTCCCGCCCATAGACCTAAAATTGGCCATGCAAAAAAATATTTTCTGTAGCACTATGTTACGATATACAAAAGACTAAAAATATCGTCGTGCCATAGCGACAGGACGATGTTGATAACTCTAACTGCGCAATGAATTCAGGCGGTAAACTCAATATGCTACACACCACAAATAACACCAGAAACAAACACGCCCACAGCGGCTTAGTGCTGGCCCTGGGCGGCGGCGGCGCGCCGGGTTTGGCGCATATCGGTGTGCTACAAGTGTTGCAAGAAAACGACGTCGCTATACGCGCAATCGCGGGCACCAGCATAGGTGCCGAGATCGGGGCCTTCGTCGCCAGCGGCATGCCCATCAACCAGCTCGCCGAGATCGCCTGCGCATTCGATTGGAAGCAAACGCTGCAATTATTTATGCCGGACCTCCCGACGGGTGGCCTGGTGTCCGGCGAAAATATCGTGGTATTTTTGGATCGTTGGTTAGGCGCGCGTTTTATTCAAGATCTGGATATAGGCTATGTTGCGATTGCGACAGATATTTCTAACGGTGAGCAAGTAATCATTGATCGCGATTCGTTAGTGGATGCGGTGCGCGCCAGCCTTTCCGTCCCCGGATTAATCGCACCGCATCCTTACGGAAAGCGCTTGTTGACCGATGGCGGCGTCGTAAACCCCGTGCCCTTTGATGTTGCACGTGATCGTTTTGGCGGCCCGGTGATCGCGGTTGCCGTCCATGGTGGCGCGCGCGCGTTGACTACGCCGACCAACCCGGAATCGCAATGGCCAGCGCGTGTACGTCAATTGCTCGACCAACCTTGGATGACACGCGTCCCGGGCATGCGCACATGGTTGGAAATTCAGTTGAATAATCATGTACAAAATTCCAAAGACAAATCCTATTGGTACACACGCCGCGTACTTGATCGTGTCGTCAATATCACTGAGGCGCAAATTGTTAAATTACGCGCCGCGCTCAAACCGCCGGATTTAATGCTGACACCCGATGTCAGCGATATCGGGCCTTTAGAGTTTTATCGCGCCAACGACGCGATCGCGGTGGGACGCCGCGCCGCCGAGGAAAACCTACCTGAAATTCTAAAACTCATTCGCGATGCGGAAAAAGACCTCACCCAACCTGCAGAATAGCGATTCAGGCCTCTTGGCGGCCACAAATCTCAGCATAACTGGGTAGGGGCTTCTTCGAGTTATCAATGAGCTACGTCAAGTTGCTCAAGAGAAACGGGTAATGCCGAGCAACTACGAGTTATTGACGAACGGGAGGGTTCCGCCGGTGACCACGGGGTGGTCGCGAAAACGCGTATCTTGATCGGCGTTCTCCACGACTCGCAAAAAAAAGGCCGGGACTAATCCCGGCCTATATAAAACCTATCGACTCTTTAAAATCTAGGCGTTCGCAATGTCCGCCTTGGCTTCACCCGCGACTTCCTTGACAGCCCCGCGCAACGGGCGGTCTACCAATTGAACCACTGCCATAGGTGCCGCATCGCCCGCGCGGAATCCCGCGTGTAGAATGCGCATATAGCCGCCTGGACGGGCCTTAAAGTGGGGACCTAGCTCTTCAAACAATTTCTTGACCGCATTTTTGTCGCGCAAGCGCGCAAACGCTAAACGGCGATTGGCCAAGGAATCCGTTTTGGCGCGTGTGATCATCGGTTCGATGACTCGACGCAACTCTTTGGCCTTAGGCACGGTGGTCTTGATCATGTCGTTGGTCACCAACGCCACCACTAAACTGCGCAATAACGCGGCGCGGTGCGAGCTGTTACGACCCAATTGTCTACCTGAATTACGATGACGCATAAATAACCTTTACCTTAGCAATGCCACTAGCTGCCTTGTTCACACCGCTAACGCGGCGTTGCCAACCAACCCTTAGGCGATTTCCTTCTGACGATCCTTTAAACCCGGCGGTGGCCAATTTTCCAAACGCATGCCCAACGACAAACCCTTGGAGGCCAACACTTCCTTAATTTCCGTTAACGACTTTTTACCCAAATTCGGCGTTTTCAATAACTCTACTTCGGTGCGTTGAATCAAATCACCGATATAATAGATATTTTCCGCCTTCAAGCAATTGGCCGAACGCACGGTCAGCTCCAAATCGTCCACCGGGCGCAACAACACAGGATCTACATCCGGCTCCGCGCGGCTGGGACGTTCTTCACTCTTACCTTTTAAATCGATAAAATAACTCAGTTGCTCTTGCAATATCGTGGCGGCACGGCGGATCGTTTCTTCCGGCTCTACTGTCCCATCGGTCTCGAGGTCGATAATCAACTTGTCAAGATCGGTACGCTGATCGACACGCGCGCTTTCGACATTGTAGGCCACACGCCGCACCGGACTAAACGACGCATCAATTTGCAAGTGGCCTATAGGACGATCCGCTTCAGGGTTCTCCCGCGCCGTCGAAGGCTGATAACCACGCCCACGCACCGCTTTCATGACTATCTTCAGTGAGCCTGCCTTGGTTAAATTCGCAATCACCAAGTTTTTATTAACGATCTCGACATCGTGATCGGTAATAATGTCGCCCGCCTTGACTTGGCCGGGACCGCGTTTTTCGATACGCAATTCGGCCTCGTCACGCGTATGCATTTTGATTGCGACTTGTTTCAAGTTCAACAAGATATCGATTACATCTTCTTGAACGCCTTCCAACGTACTGTATTCGTGTACCACGCCTTCAATTTCTGCCTCAATGATGGCGCTACCGGGCATGGAGGACAGCAATATACGCCGCAACGCATTACCTAAGGTATGGCCGTAACCGCGCTCTAGCGGTTCCAACACTACCTTAGCGTGTGTGTCACTGACCTTTTGTACCTCTACCAATCTTGGTTTCAGTAACTCATTAACTCCAGCCTGCATTCGAAAATTCCCCTATTGGTCGTCACTCGCCGATGCAAAACGGCCTCAATATCATTACGTAAACAACTCGCGCAACGTCTATCGAAGCGGCCAACGCTTACTTGGAGTACAACTCAACAATCAGATGTTCGTTGATATCTGAAGGCAATTCTGCGCGTTCCGGATATTGCTTGAACACGCCTTCCATTTTGCCCACATCAACGTTCACCCAATCGACAAACCCGCGTTGCTGTGCGGCATCCAACGATGCCTTGATACGTAAATGTTCTTTGGCGGTCTGCGCGACAGCCACCACGTCGTTGGGTTTAACCTGATACGACGGAATGTTCACGCGTTTGCCATTAACACTTACTAAACTATGACGTACGATTTGGCGCGCCTCAGAACGCGAGGCCCCGAATCCCATACGATAGGCCACGTTATCTAAACGCGACTCTAACAACTGCAACAAAGATCGG
>CAKKRP010000021.1 GCA_919902765.1 Gammaproteobacteria bacterium
CGAAGACGATAAGATTAAAGACTATTACCAAAAGAACAAGTCGCGTTATCAACGTCCTGAGCAGGTGCGTGTCGAATATATAGAATTGGCCGCGCGCGATTTAGAAGCCGCTGTCAAGGTAAATGAAGAGGATCTCAAACAGTTTATTGATTCCCAGCAACAAAAGTCCTCGCAATCCGAAGAACGTCGCGCCCGCCATATTTTAGTGCAAATCGACGATGGGGCGGCGCAAGACAAGGCCGATGCGGCCAAGAAGAAGGTCGATGATTTGTATAAACAGATCAAAAAGGGCGCGGATTTCGCGCAGTTGGCGAAAAAAGAATCCGATGACCCGGGCTCTAAAGCGAATGGCGGCGATTTGGGCTTTTTCGGTCGCGGCGTCATGGATGCGGCCTTTGAAAAGGCGGCCTTCGCGTTGAAGCCGGGACAACTCAGTGAGCCCGTGCGTTCGCGTTTTGGGTATCACATTATCAAATTGGAAGAAATTCGCGGCGAAAAAAAGGTTTCCACAGAGGATAAACGCGCAGAATTGACCGCTGCTTACCGTAAACAGGCCGCAGAAAAACGTTTTGCGGAATTGTATGAGTCACTGGCTAATGCGGCATACGAACACCCGGACACCTTGATGAACGCTGCGCAAGTTGCGGGGGTGCCTATGCGCGTCAGCGATTTCTTTGCGCGCACCGGTGGGCCGGGCATCGCTGGTAACACGAAGGTTGCTGCGGCTGCGTTTAGCAACGATGTCTACAAAGACAACGTCAACAGTGAACTGATAGAGGCGGGTCTTAACCACGTCGTGGTGTTGCGGGTCAAAGATAAGATGCCAGCGATGGATCGCCCCATAGACGAAGTGCGTGCGCAGATTGTGAATGACCTCAAAGACGCTGCGGCGCGTGATCAAGTGCGTGAGCTGGGGCAGGCGATGGTCACGGCCTTGTTGGCGGGCAAGGACTTTACATCGCAGGTCAAGGAACATAAATTGACGATTGAAAAGGCGCAATTGGCACGCAATGACAGTAAAGTGAATGCGACGCTGTTGCGCACGATTTTTAAAATGCCAAAACCAATTGCGGGTAAGGCGCATTTTGAGGCGGTGGCGCTAGACAATGGCGACTATGCGGTAGTGGCGATGCGTGGGGTTGCTGAGGGTGTGTTGGCGCAGGCCGAACAAGCGCAAAAAGAGGCTGCAAAAAACGATATGCAACGTATGTGGTCTACGGCGGAATCGGCAATGTTGAAAAAATCGCTGAAGGATAAATATAAGATCGAGCGTTTCCCTGAGCGCCTCTAGTGAGAACGAGAGATAATGTGTAGTGGCGGGCTGCGCGCCCGCCCATTGCGCTAAGCCGCCGAATTGGCGGTTTCCCTTATAAAAGCCCCGTCGGGCATTACCTGTTCCCACTGTATTCCACAGGTCTGGGTGATTTTCTTTAATAATCCAAGCACTTCTTGCTGCGCGTGCGGCGGTACCTGTTCGGACATGGCCTTGCCTTGCGCACGCAACGCGCTTTCAATCAAAATTGCACGCAAAAAATGGACTCCATGGGCAACATGGGTATTCATGTCGCTGATCAAATAATCGAATTTTTCGCCAAATCGGGCGTCGCTTAGATAGTTGCAAAAATCCCCCGCGTTTGCCATATCATAAAGCGCTTGAAAGAATTGCCGTTGCATCAAATGCGTGACCGGGTCGTGGAAAAATTTATAGGCGTGTTCAAGATCATGCGCCAAAAAATGCAGACCATCGCGTTTGGTTAAAACGGGTTGCAATAGGCGTGGATAAGAGCATACCACGGTCGCCGGGCGTATACCTTGCGTCTGCAAATGCAGAACTTCCAACGGCGTTGGAATATGTTCTAACAATTGTATGCGCCAACGACCTTGCAGCCACGCGACAAATGCGTGATTGACATTGGGAATTATCTGTAAAAAATGATGATGTGAAAAAAAATCGATCAGCGCCGCACTGGGTTGCGGGGTGTTCAACAGGGTGTTTAATATAAGGTCTGCACGGGGTTTTGCGGCGGCGCGCGCGGTGCGCGACGCGAAACGCGCCCCATGCCGCGCGATTTGATAATATAAAAAATAAATGGCCGCGAACTCGGCGTCGCACCACGCACCCGCACGCCACTGTTGCGCCAGCGCAGGAATGCCGGCGCGCAAGTCTATAGTGTCGTTCAAGGTTATTGTTCTACGCTGTAACGTACCCACAAGCGGTGCTCGCCACCCGGCGCAATATTGACCACATCGGCGGCGGCGTTAGTGCTTTCCACGCACACCATTTTCAAATATCCAGCGTCGCCAAGATCGCCCATTTTATTGGCTTTTTCTATCCACGGGTTCCACACTACACTGGAGCGGCTGCCGCGTTTTTGAATACGTATGCGGCGCTTAAGACCCGGGTCTGCAATGATGCAATCGTCTACAGATTCGAGATAGATGCGATCCGTTTCGGAGGCGAAACGCACCGCCCCTTGTTGTTTGCGCAAGGTGCTCGGGCCGACTTTATCGAGATATTCCAGTCCATCCAGGCCTAAGACTTCGACGTTGCGTATATCGCTGATCGCAAAATAAGTATGCAGGGCGTCGCCGACGGTGACGGCGGTCTGGCCTTGATTGCGTGTGATCAACTCGCATTCCAGTGCATTGCCTATGGTTAGATGCAACTCTACCGGGGTGGCATGCGGCCATTGCGCGCGCGTGGCCTCGCTCACGATTAAACGCAAGGAAATTCGCGTTGCGCCTTCTTTGGTCGCAGCACTGGCGATGACCTCCCAAGGGACAGTGCGCGCATAACCGTGGGCCGGAAAGCTGGTTTGGCTAGGATGGGGGCCAAACCACGGCCAACATATGGGCACCCCGCCGCGCACAGACTTGCCAGGGGCGAATTTAGCCGCCTCGGAGAGCCAAATAACGGGTACCTGCCCAGTGGGCGCCCAGGTCAGCAAATGCGCGCCCTGAACGGCGATATGGGCTTCCGCGAGCCGGTTTTTGATCTGCGCGTAGACCATGCCATTGGCATCGGTGGTGAAGCTTAAATGATCTTGGATACCAAAGCGGTTGTTCAGGGTTGTGACATCGGTCATGGGGATACTCTCGGAATTGGAAAAGGGCGTTTATTTGCTACAGCTACGACAGCTTATTTTTGAGTGACCCATTTCGCTATCGAGTCCAGTTACAGGTAGCAAAGTACAACCATATAAGTTTAACTCACTTGCGGGGCGGCGGATAGATACATCGCCCCAATCGGGATATGCCATATACAGGGGGTTAGCGTGGTATTATTAGCCCTCGTCAATGATGCGTCATGCTGCAAGTTAGAGTTGAATACGTATGGATTTTCTGCCGGTTTTTTTTGATGTGAAAGGCCAGCCTTGCCTGGTCGTGGGTGGGGGCGCGGTCGCGGGGCGTAAAATACGCCTGTTGTTAGAGGCGGGCGCGTGCGTGCATGTGGTCGCCCCGCAGTTAGCGGATGCGGTGGCTAAGTTGTTGCGCAATGGCGAGATTACCCACCGTGCGGGGGTCTTTGACGCGCGCGATTTTGGTGATCATATGTTGGTATTCGCGGCCACTGACGATGAGTCCACCAATGCCCTGGTGTCGCGCGAGGCCAAGGCCCGACGCCTACCGATCAACGTGGTGGATGCACCCGCCTTATGCAGTTTTGTGATGCCGTCGATCATCGACCGTTCGCCGGTGGTGGTGGCGGTGTCCAGTGGCGGGGCGTCGCCGGTATTGGCACGTTTGTTAAGGGCGCGTTTAGAGACCTTGATACCCGCTTCGTATGGACGCTTGGCGGGGTTGGTGCGCGAATTTCGCAAGACCGTACAGAAAAAATTTGCGACCACCGATGAGCGGCGTCGGTTTTGGGAACGCGTGTTACAAGGTCCGATCGCCGAGATGATGTTTGCCGGTCAAGAACGCGCCGCGCGCACGGCGTTGGAACAAACTATCGCGAGTAGCACGCATACGGCGAGCGCGCAGGGCGAAGTTTATCTGGTGGGCGCGGGGCCAGGCGATCCCGATCTGTTGACATTTCGCGCATTGCGCTTGTTGCAGCAGGCCGATGTATTGGTCTATGACCGCCTAGTATCCAAACAGATTTTAGATTTAGCACGTAAAGATGCAGAGCGCATTTATGTCGGTAAACAAGCGGCCGACCATGTCTTGCCGCAAGAGCAGATCAATGAACTGTTAGTGCGTTTGGCTAAAGAAAAAAAATGCGTGGTACGCCTAAAGGGCGGTGACCCGTTTGTGTTCGGGCGTGGCGGCGAAGAAATTGAAACGTTGATGCAAGAGGGCGTCACGTTTCAAGTGGTGCCGGGGATCACTGCCGCATCGGGTTGCGCCGCGTATTCCGGAATTCCGCTCACGCATCGAGATTTTGCGCAATCGGTGGTTTTCGCGACCGGGCATTTAAAAGACAATAGTATAGATTTAAATTGGCGCGCGTTAATCCAGCCGCATCAAACAATCGTATTTTATATGGGTCTGACGGGCCTTAAGGTGATATGTCGAGAGTTGATCAAGCATGGCATGTCCCCGCAAACCCCGATGGGACTCATCGAACGCGGTACGACACTGGATCAAAAGGTGTATGTTGGCACGTTAGAAACCATGCCCGGGATTTACGATAATTCCAACATTAAAGCCCCCACGCTGATCATAGTCGGCGCGGTAGTCAACCTGCACGAAAAATTGAAGTGGTTTGAGCCGCAGCAGGGTTGACTTGGGGTGCTGCGACGTCTAATGGAAAATCTGGGTTAAATTAGCGGCGGACAGGGGCGGGCTGTCACTGCCCGTCCCTTGGATGTCGATTTTCAAACGCAGCCGGTCGGCTTGGGCAAGCCACCGTATTTGGTGATGGGTTTCATCGGCCCGGTCAGCCACATTTGGAACAACAATTTTTGATCTTCTTCAACAAATTTGGCGAATTTGCGGATGGGGGGAACGACACCATATTCCTCGAAATAGTCGCGGGCCTTGAGGATGTGGTTCCACTTTACGTCGTCAAGCTCTATGCCATCCGCTTCGGCCATCGCGCGGCCGATTTCCGGGGTCCATTTGTTCATATCGGCGAGATAGCCGTCACCGTCGCGTTCAGGTAAGTTCATCGTTTAACTCCAAAGTAAATGAAATATAATAGCCTAGTATAGCAGTCGGGTATTATTTTGGCGAGCGGATTTTTTGGGAACTAGGTTATTTCCCGCGTATATCCTTCACCATAGACTCGTCCGCTTTTTGTTTGTCGAGCAGTCGATTGATGCCACGCTGCAATAAGGTGTAGGCCTCCGGGCCTTCCACCTCCATGACTTGCTCATACACCCCGCCTTTGCGTTTTTCATCTACGATGTCGCAGATAAAACTCGCTAAGCAACGGTACATGGCGAAGCTCGGCTGGAGATTGTCAAAAGGTAGCGTCGCGTATTCTTGAAAACGATTATTCAATAATTCAATCAACGGTTTTTTGTATTCGCCAGGGCCTTCGAGGTCGGTGCGATTGTCGGCCACCGTGTCAGCCATTTTTTGGCCCAGCGTGGAGATAAATACCTGACGCTCCTCGACACTGAAACGCGGTTGCAATTGACGGTCGGCGATGTGTGCGAGCATGGCCAGATATTCGGTGACGATATGTAAGCCATGACGCGGGGAGATCAAATCCAGCCCGGCCTCGCGCATTTTTTTGACGCGTTCGGCACCGATTTGCCAACAAATAAAGCCCATGGCATTAGCGATTTCCGGCGCGCCGCGAGATTTACCTTTATCGAACCATTGGGTGCGCATGCGCATAGCAACTACCTCACGTAATGCCTTTATGGGGGATGAAAATGCCACAACCCAACGCTCGGTGGGTGCCTATACCTTGTTCTTGTAACGCAATAGATTCATTGGGTTTCAGGTCCGCCAGCATGATGCTACGCGTGGTCAATGCGCCTTGATCGGTCTTGATCTGACGTTGTTTACCACACACCAACTTACGGCATTGTACGCCTAGAGCGGCCACTGCGGTGACAATCATTTGCTCAAATACGGCCTCATCCTCGCTAGTGCTGACAATATTACGGGCATACAGGGTGTCATTGGCGTTGAGTGGGCGCAATTTCATGTCGCCGATTTGTAAGGCGTGTTCGGCGATCATGAGGGTGTACCCGCAGAGTGTGGCCGTTTGTTCCACCAGGGCGGTCGGCACGCGCAATACCAAACGCGTGCGGCGCGACAAATAAATTACGCCGTTGGGATTATCGTCACGGTACCAGCCATTGCCTTCTTCGGCGGAAAAGTAGACGCGTATGCCAATATCGGTGTGGTCTTGTATCCAAGGCAGTGGTGTGCGCAGGGCGTGAAAAACGGCCTCTTCATAAACATAGGGCAGCGTTTTTCCCTGTACTACAAATACGACATCGGCAACTTGGGACGAGGTGAGCGGGCGAGTATCGTCTTCTTCGTCGCGCCAGATCATGATTTATGTTCCTTTTCGGGGGTTAGCCATGCGCTCATCGCGTTGCGCCAACGTGTCGCGCTCATTTCATCGAGCTCCAATGTCGTAAAACGTCGGCCTTCGCGTATCGTCATGCGCAACATACGAAAACCGTTGTCATAGACTATCTCCTCAAACGATATTTCTTTGTTGAAGGGCAGGGGTATTTTTTCCAACGGCGTGCGGTTGTCCATGGGGTTCACCAGTGATTGTATCAGAGTAAAAATTACGGTTGAGGAAGGCGGTTATAATACCGCGCGCGATACATTAATCGCACCTGCCCCTGGGTAGGGTTATCGGTAAATCCCGCGCGTTTGTGTAAAACGTTATTACAAATTATGCCTTGCCCGCGTTGTACCAATAATTCAAAAATGTAAGGTGAAGGCTGATTCAGCAAATTTTGCAAGCACGCTACCGCCGCTTGGACTTCAAGGCCGGTATGCCATTCAATAAATTTTGCGCGGATGGTGTATCGCAGGTGTAAAAAACCGTCAACGACGGTAAATACCGGCCCGCGCCGGGCCGCGCGTATGAGTGTGCCGTCGGCGCTGATATTAGCGGGGATGGTCAGCGCGTCATCGCGCATCAATGCCGCGATATGTCTGGGATCTTGCTCGCGCAATAAAATATATGCGATTTCCGGGTCTAATAACGCATTTCCGCCGCCAGACGCCGCCGCCTGCCCGGAATGCAATAACATGCCGCGTACGCGTTGCGCCGGGGCGTTATAATAACCATCGGTATGCCAGTTGATCGGACGATTGGAATAGGGAATATATTCGCGTCGTTGCCCCTCGGCGCTGACCTGCAAGGGGGTAATCCCATCGTCATCCACGCACAAGTGTTTGTCGATATGCGTCAAATCAAAGGCGTGGGCGAGGGCGCGGGGAATCGCTTTGGGGTCATCGGGTTCGTTATTGCAATAATAGAGCGCCATATTGGTCTTGGCGCATAATCGCAAAATCGCTTGCTGTTCAGTGCTACTCAAGGCATTATGATCGCGAATCTCAACCATAAGCTGTGCCGGAGATTGCGGATAAGCCGCTAATTTGGCGTCACGCCAACGGCGATAGGCGTCATCGTCACCTAAACAGAATATCGATTCAGCACTTGTTTGCGCGCAGCGATTCATTGCGGGAATGGCCATAAGGTTAATATAGGGTTTTTACCGCGTGGACATATATCCCTTAAGGGATAGGCTTATCTCACTATGCCCCTCCCAATAGACAGATGGGCGTAGGGCAATTTAGCGTTTAAACTCAAGCAAATAAAGAATTCATCAATTTACGCCGTTAAGATTCGCTAGCAAGGAAATCGCGGAATGAGGTCGGCTCGTTCCATAGCCATTGAGGAACCGTCACATGAGTAAGAAAGAAATGCACAAAACCCCGATGTTGGACCAGTTAGAAGGTGGTCCGTGGCCCAGTTTCGTCACCGGTATAAAACGCCTTGCCGAACAAAATGACATGGCGCGCGATCTACTCGGTCAGTTAGAAACCTCCTACGAGACCCGTACCGGTTATTGGAAAGGCGGTACGGTCGGTGTGCGCGGTTACGGCGGCGGCATTATTCCCCGTTTCACCGAGTTGAAAGATGGCAATGGTAAGCCGAAATTCCCCGCCGCAGCGGAATTCCACACCTTACGCGTGCAACCGCCCGCAGGCATGCACTATGACACCGCGACCTTGCGCAAAATGTGCGACATTTGGGAAAAACACGGTTCCGGCTTGATCGCGTTCCACGGTCAAAGCGGCGACATCATGTTCCAGGGCGCGACCTCTGAAAAAGTGCAAGCGGCCTTCGATGAATTGAATGATATGGGTTACGACTTGGGTGGCGCCGGCCCGGCCGTGCGTACCGGCATGTCGTGCGTAGGCGCGGCGCGTTGCGAACACTCTTGCGCCAACGAGCAGAAATTGCATCGTAGTCTGGTCAACAACTTTATGGACGAAATGCATCGTCCATCGTTACCGTATAAGTTTAAATTCAAAGTCTCCGGTTGCCCGAACGATTGCATGAACTCCATCCATCGTTCCGACTTCGCCGTGATTGGTACCTGGCGTGACGACATTCGAGTCGATCAGCAAGAAGTGCAAACCTTCGTAAAGCAAAAGAGCCGCAAATACGTTATCGATAACGTGGTGTCGCGTTGCCCGACCAATGCCTTGTCCCTGAATGACGACGATACCCTGGCCATTGATAATCGCAATTGTGTGCGTTGCATGCACTGCATTAATGTGATGACCAAGGCCTTGTCGCCCGGCGTCGATAAGGGCGTGTCGATCTTGATTGGTGGCAAACGCACCCTCAAAATTGGTGACACCATGGGCACCGTGATCGTGCCGTTCATGAAAATGGACACCGATGAGGATTACGAAAAAATTCAAGATTTGGCCCGTCGCATCGTTGATTTCTTTGCCGATAACGCCTTGGAACACGAGCGTACCGGTGAAATGATCGAGCGCATCGGTCTGGTCAATTTCTTAGAAGGCGTAGGGGTCGATGTCGATCCGAACATGATCTCCAGTCCGCGTCAAAGCTCTTATGTGCGTATGGACACGTGGGCCGAAGAAGCTGACAAGTGGAATGAACGTAAGGCGAACGCGGGTTAATCCGTATTTCTTTTTGAACTATTTGAGAACCACCGGAGTGTAGTATGTCACAACTTCGTATGCCTATAGAAAGCGGTGTGCCGGATCCTTTTCCGACCATGCACCCGTTGATGAAGAAAAATTTCGGCAATTGGAAATATCATGATCGTCCGCGTCCCGGCGTGTTACATCACGTCGCGCACGGTGGCGATCAAATTTGGACGGTACGTGCCGGTACGCAGCGTCAGATGGATGTGTTCACCATCCGTAAGCTGTGCGACATCGCCGATAAATACGCCGAAGGCTATGTGCGGTTCACCATACGTTCCAATATGGAATTCATGGTCAGCGATGAGAAGAAGGTTCAACCTTTGGTCGATACACTGACTAAAGAAGGCTTTCCGGTCGGTGGAACCGGCCCTTCGGTGACGATGATCGCGCATACCCAAGGTTGGTTGCACTGCGACATCCCCGGCACCGACGCCTCGGGCGTGGTCAAGGCGCTGATGGACGAGCTGCATGAAGAATTCGTCAACGAACGTATGCCTAACCGCGTACACATGACGACCTCTTGCTGCCAGATCAACTGCGGCGGTCAAGGCGATATCGCGATCAATATTCAACACACCAAACCGCCCAAGATCAATCATGATTTGGTCGCCAATGTGTGCGAACGCCCCGCAGTGGTCGCGCGTTGTCCGGTGGCGGCGATCCGCCCGGCCATGGTCAATGGCAGGCCGTCGTTGGAAGTGGACGAAAAGAAATGCGTGTGCTGTGGCGCGTGCTATCCGCCGTGTCCCCCGATGCAAATCAACGATCCGGAAAATTCTAAATTGGCGATCTGGGTGGGTGGTAAACACTCCAATGCGCGCAGCAAGCCGATGTTTCATAAATTGGTGGCCGCCGACATCCCGAATAATCCGCCACGTTGGACGGAAGCCACTGAAGTTGTCAAAAAAATCTTACGTACCTATCAAAAGGATGCGAAGGATTGGGAACGCGTTGGTGACTGGATTGAGCGTATCGGTTGGCCGCGTTTCTTTGAATTGACGGAACTGCCGTTTACCAAGTTCCATATCGACAACTGGCGCGGCGCGCGTGCAAGCCTGAACGCGTCCACGCACATAAGATTCTAAAGGGTTCACGTCTATGAAATTCGCGGTGCTGGTCAGTGAGGGGCCTTATACCCATCAAGCGTCGGATACGGCTTACAATTTTTGTAAGGCGGCGTTGGATGGGGGGCATGAAATCGGTCGGATATTCTTCTATCACGATGGTGTGAACAACGCCACGCGGTATACGGTTCCGCCTCAGGACGATCGCAATATCCAACAACGCTGGAGCAAACTTGCTCAAGATCATCAGTTGGATATGGTGGTATGTATCGCCGCAGCACAGCGCCGCGGCATCATGGATGAGAAGGAAGCTAAGCGTCAGGGGTTAGATGGCCATAACATAGCCCCTGGTTTTCACATTTCCGGTTTAGGTCAGTTGATCGAGGCCGGGATCGAGGCGGATCGCCTCGTGGTATTCGGCGATTAAGAGGGGAGCGTCATGGCGACTAAGAAAATGCTGTATTTGAATCGCAGGGCGCCCTACGGCTCCGTGTATGCGTTGGAATCCCTCGAAGTGGTATTGATAGGCGCGGCCTTTGAGCAAGATGTTAGCCTGGCCTTTATTGACGACGGCGTGTTTCAATTGTTGAAAGGGCAAAACACCGCAGCCGTGGGCATGAAAAATTTTTCACCCACGTATAAGGCCTTGGGGGATTATGACGTACGTAAGATTTTCGTCGAAAAAGAATCTTTGGATGCGCGCGGTTTAAACCGCGATGACCTGCTCGATCTCACCTATGAAGATGAGAACGAAGGTTATGCGGAGAAAGATTCCATCCAAGTGGTGTCGCGCGCGGATATGGCCGGCATTATTGAACAAAATGACGTCGTATTCAGCTTCTAGGCGGGGGAACGATGAGCGTATTACATACAGTAAATAAATCACCTTTCGAGCGTAATGGTCTAGAATCCTGTTTGCGCTATGTTAAGAAAGGCAGCAGTGTATTGTTGATCGAAGACGGTGTGTTTGGCGCGCTGGCGGGTAGTACCACGAGCACTGCCGTAAAAGGCGCTATGGCAAACGTTGCAGTGTATGCCTTAGAAGCGGATGTATTGGCGCGTGGCATTAAAGGTAAGTTGCTGGACGGTGTTAAGCTGGTGGATTACGCCGGTTTTGTTGATTTGGTGACGCAGCACGACACCACATCTGCTTGGTTATAATCTTAGATTGAGGAGGTACTTTACCATGTCGAGTATTGAAGTCGCTGGCAAGATGATGGAAACAGACGAAGAAGGCTATTTGTTAAATTTGGCGGAGTGGACCGAAGATGCCGCCAAGGTATTAGCAGCGGCAGAAAACGTCAATATGACCGACGCCCACTGGGAAGTGATTAACTTCCTGCGCGAATATTATGATGAATATCAAATCGCCCCTGCGGTGCGCGTATTGACCAAGGCGATAGGCAAGAAATTAGGCCCAGAAAAAGGCAACAGCAAATATCTGTATGAGCTGTTCCCCTATGGCCCCGCCAAACAAGCGTGTAAAATCGCGGGTCTGCCGAAACCGACAGGTTGCGTGTAAGAATAAAGGGAACCTCTAAAAATTCAATCAAGACGATGATGGCAAGGCGAAAAGTGGCGAAAATGCGCAGTTTACACGCAGTAAATGAGCAATTTGAGCCACTTTTCAACGCCGCCAGCGCGGCTTCAGTGAATTTTTAGAGGTTCCCTAAATACTCCTTTTCGGGGTAGTGAGTGCTGAATTTGAGTTGGGGGCGGAATGAGTGGTTTGACGATGTTTTTCGCGCTGTTGATGTATGGCGCGGCATTGATATTCACCGTCGGTGTGGGGTGGCGCATATTTGATTATGCGCGCACCCCCGCCCCCCTCAAAATTCCGACTACACCTGCGCCGACCACCCGTACCGGGGTGTGGATACGTATGGCGCGCGAAGTGGTTTTTTTTGAAAGCCTATACAAATCCAATAAATGGATTTGGTTGTTTGGCTACATCTTTCACGCCAGCTTATTGCTGGTGGCGATCAGGCACTTGCGTTATTTCACCGATCCTGTTTGGGGTTGGGTGGTCTTGGCGCAGACCTTCGGCACTTACGCCGGGTTCGCCATGTTGGCTGGTTTATTTGCGTTGTGGCTGCGGCGTATCGTAGTGCAACGGATTCGTTATATCAGCAATCTATCCGATCACTTGATGTTGTGGTTGTTGATGACAATTGCGTTGACGGGTTTGATGATGCGTTTTATCGCGCATACCGACGTTGTCGGCTTGAAAATATTTGCGCTCGGTTTATTGAAATTTGATGTTCAACCCATGCCCGCCGACCCGTTGATCATGGCACATTTGAGTTTGGTCGCGATGTTGATGTTGGTGTTTCCGATATCCAAATTACTGCATGCGCCAGGATTGTTTTTTAGCCCTTCACGCAATCAAGTCGATAATCCGCGTGAGAAACGCCACTTGGCGCCTTGGGCCGCCAAGTTAGAGAACAAGTAGTTTTTAAAGTCCACTATGCAGGAGTAGAGTGCGTGGCGAAGGTTGAATTTGAAACGCCAAAGATGCGTGAATATCCGGTCATACCGATTATTCATGTCGATGCGATGGCGCATAGCCAACCCTTTGTGGCGTCGCCGCAACACCAAGAACCGCTCGGTTTTCCTGGCAAATTGGTAGACAATTGGAAACAAGTCGCCATCGGCAAGATGGGCGAATTGCTGACCAAATATCGCTCGTTAAAAGTCTATCTAGATAGCTGCGTCAAATGCGGCGCGTGTACCGATAAGTGCCACTATTTTCAAGGCACGACTGACCCGAAAAATATGCCGGTCGCGCGACAAGATTTGTTTCGCAAGGTCTATCGTCGCCATTTTACGTTTGCGGGCAAGTTTTTCCCCCGCTTGGTCGGCGCAGAAGATTTGACCGAAGAAGTATTGGGTGATTGGTATAAATATTTTCATCAATGTTCGCAGTGTCGCCGTTGTGCGGTGTTTTGTCCTTATGGTATAGACACGGCGGAGATCTCCATGGCCGCCCGTGAGATCATG
>CAKKRP010000022.1 GCA_919902765.1 Gammaproteobacteria bacterium
CTGCTAGCAAACAACCCATCTAAGCGCTAGTACGGGCTAGATTGGACGGTTACGCAGATGATGTGGACTACATTAACACACATGGCACAGGCACACTTTTAAATGATGCCTTGGAGGCCGTTGTGATACAGCGTTGTTTTCATAAATCTCCTCTGATAAATTCGACAAAATCGTTAATGGGGCATACACTAGGTGCGAGTGGCGCAATAGAAGCCGCGATAACAGCACTCAGTTTGCAACGGCAGACAACCCACATGTGTAAAAATCTTACTGAACCCATTGCGGACCTCAATTTTGCAACGGAAGCAAAATATCGATCAATGCAGATTGCATTGAGCCAATCGCTCGCTTTCGGGGGGCACAATTGTTTGTTGGCTTTTCGCCGATGGGAAAAATAGATACATGCTTTTTCGGAGCGCAATGCACCAAAAGCAGTGGCCTCGCTCACTCTAATATTCTATTGTCTTCACGCAAAACACTCAATCCAGATTACAATTCTAACGCATGCCATACAACGAATAATAAGGCGCACCCCGCGACTATTTCTCTTCCCGCTTAGTCGCATTTTGTTGATCCTGTGTCACCGCCTCGTTGATGAGCGAAGACATGCGCGCGCCGCGCGCGATGCTTTCGTCATAGGCGAATTTCAAGTGCGGCACGCTGCGTATACGCATCACCTGCCCTAACTTGTAGCGCAGTTGACTGGCATTCTGTTGCAGCACCGAGACGCATTCTTTCGGAGTAATACTGTTATTTAAAAACGTGACATAAACCGTAGCATGCGCCAAATCCTTGCTCGCCACGACCGATGACACCGTCACCCAACCCAAACGGGCGTCGTCCACGTCTTTTTGCAGTGTGGACGCCAGTTCACGTTGTATTTGTTCCGCCACACGCCGTGGCCGATTGCCTGTGCCTGCCATTAGATTTGCCGTTGTACCTGTACTTTTTCGAATACTTCGATCTGATCGCCCGGTTTCACGTCGTTGTAGTTACGCACGCCGATACCGCACTCATAGCCCGATTTGACTTCATTGACATCGTCTTTGAAACGCCGCAAGGATTCCAATTCGCCTTGGAAAATCACCACGTTTTCACGCAATACGCGGATCGGGGCGTTGCGCTTGATGACGCCATCCACCACCATACAACCGGCGATGGCACCGATCTTGGGTGAACGGAAGACTTCGCGCACTTCGGCCAGGCCGATAATTTGCTCTTTAAATTCCGGTTTGAGCATCCCGCTCATGGCCTTCTTGATCTCGTCGATCACATCGTAAATGATGCTGTAATAATGCAAATCGACGCTGTTTTCTTCGATCAAGCGACGCGCGCTGGCGTCGGCGCGCACGTTGAATCCGACAATAACGGCCGAGGACGCGACCGCCAAATTCGCATCGGATTCGTTAATGCCACCTAAGCCACCCGCGACGATCTTGATTTTTACTTCGTCGGTGGACAAATTCGTCAACGAATCAGATAAGGCCTCTAACGAGCCCTGCACGTCCGCCTTGATAACGATATTGAGGGTGTTGATCGCGCCTTCGCCCACTTGCGAAAATAAATTTTCCAACTTGGACGAATGTTGCCGCGCCAACTTGACCTCGCGAAATTTGCCTTGACGGAACAGCGCGATTTCACGCGCCTTACGTTCATCCGGCACCACAAAGGCCTCGTCACCCGCATTCGGCGTGCCCGATAAACCCAACACTTCCACCGGCGTCGAAGGTCCGGCCTCATCCACCGTATGGCCGGTTTCATCCAGCATCGCGCGGATGCGGCCGTATTCATGGCCGGCGAGCAATATATCGCCCTTACGCAACACACCGGACTGCACCAATACCGTTGCGACCGGGCCGCGCCCTTTATCGAGACGCGATTCGATCACCGTACAATGACCGGGTCCGCTTGCGGGTGCGCGCAATTCCAACACTTCGGACTGCACCGAAATCGATTCCAATAATTGATCAATGCCTGCGCCGGTTTTAGCCGACACCGGCACAAACATCGTGTCGCCACCCCAGTCTTCCGGGATCACGCTCTCTTGCGCCAACTCTTTTTTAACGCGCTCTAAATCCGCCTCAGGTTTATCTATCTTGTTAATTGCAACGATGATAGGCACATTGCCTGCGCGGGCATGCTGTATCGCCTCTTTGGTTTGCGGCATCACGCCGTCATCGGCCGCGACCACCAAAATTACCAAGTCGGTGACTTTGGCGCCACGCGCGCGCATCGCGGTGAACGCAGAGTGACCCGGCGTATCTAGAAAGGTGATCACACCCTTGCTGGTTTCGACCCGATAGGCGCCGATGTGCTGCGTGATACCACCCGCCTCACCCGCCGCCACTTTGGCGCGCCGGATATAGTCGAGTAAAGATGTCTTACCATGATCGACGTGACCCATCACGGTCACCACCGGAGAACGCGTCACTGACTCGCCCTTGCCTTCTTGACTGCTGGCGGCAAGCTCTTCTTCTAGCGCATTTTCACGTAACACCCTCGGTTTATGCCCCATTTCCTCTACGACGACGGTTGCCGTCTCTTGATCCAACACCTGATTAATGGTGGCCATACTGCCCAACCCCATCAAGGTTTTGATCACTTCAGCGGCCTTGACCGACATGCGGCTGGCCAGTTCCGATACCGTAATGGTCTCGGGGATATTAACTTCGCGCACCATAGGCATCGTTGGCATTTCAAACCCGTGTTGTTTTTGATCCAGATCGCGGGGTTTCCTACGCCCGCTCCGCACCCGGCCTTCATCACTCAAATGCAATTCAGCGCGCCCGGTCCATGCCTGTTTACCGCCGCCCTTGCCTTTGCCACGCCCGCCCCTATCACTATCGAAGCCGCCTTCACGCCCGCCAGCGCGGTCATCGGAACGCGGTTTACCTTTCTTTGGCGGTGTTGCAGGCGCGCTCGGCGCTCCGCCGCGCGGCGCTTGTCCTGCAGGACGACCAGGCGCTCCGCCCGGCGCACGCGCTGCGGGTGCGCCGTTAGGGCGCGCACCTTTTTCGGCCGGACGCTGGCCAGGCGCAGGCGACCTGGCCGGTTGCGGCCGCGCGGCATCGGTACGCTGAGGTGGTGACGCTGGACGTGCAGATGTCGGCTGCGCACGCACGGCTGGATTAACATTCGCCGCCGAGGCATTCAAATTGGAACTTTCAAGTTCGGCCTTGAGCTTGGCGGCTATTTCCGCTGCGCGTTTCGCCTCTTCTTCCGCGACGCGTTTGGACTCTTCTTCCGCCGCGCGACGCGCCTCTACTACCGCCTTAGCCGCCAATTCTTCCGCCTGTGCCGCCAACAGCGATTCTTCATCTTGCTGGGACTGGTCGCCACCGGCCATATCTGCGGCTTTTACATAGGTGCGCCGACGGCGCACTTCAACGCTAATCGTGCGTGACTTAGATTCTGGCGTTACCCGACCGCGCGCCGCGCCCGAACCCGCAACCGTGGAGCGCGTAGCGGAGCTCACCGCTTGCTTTAGTTCGCTCATGGATTTACGTTTCAACGTAATCTTGCGCGGCGCGTTGGGATCTTCCATGGGGCCGCTTTGACGCGTACGTAAAAAATCCAACAACCGCATTTTTTCGTCATCGGTTATTGTTTCGTCCGGACTTTTATTCGATAAACCCGCTTCATCCAATTGCGCGATCAAGCGGTCTACCGGTATCCCGACGACTTCGGCAAATTGTTTTACCGTAACTTGCGACATACCCTGCTCCAACTCAATTCTTAAGGCCTTTATGACTGCTCACTGGCAAACCAGGGTTGACGAGCCGTCATGATTAATTCCGCCGCGCGCTTTTTATCGACGCCGATGTCCACTAAATCATCCACCGATTGATCGGCCAAATCTTCCACCGTACGCACGCCTATCTTGACCAATTCACCCAATAATGTCTCATCCATGCCCGCCAAATCGGGCAATCCAGCAACCGTTTTGTTGCCGCTGGTGGACTGTTCGGAAATCGCTTTTGCCAACAAGGCGTCCTTGGCGCGTCCGCGCAATTCTTCCACGATAGCCTCATCAAACTCTTCAATCGATAACATTTCATTGGTAGGCACATAGGCGACTTCTTCTACGCTGGAAAAGCCTTCTTCAACCAATATATTGGCGACATCTTCATCGACATCCAATTGCTCCATAAACATTTTCTTCAAGTTTTTTGATTCTTCCTCGCCTTTTTTCACGGCGTCGGTTTCAGACATCACATTCAAAACCCAGCCTGTCAATTGACTGGCCAGACGCACATTTTGGCCGCCGCGCCCGATCGCCATAGATAGCTGGTCTTCACGTACCGCGACATCCATACTATGCGTGTCTTCATCAACCACGATGGAGGAAACTTCGGCAGGCGCCAAACCGTTAATCACAAATTGCGCAGGATTTTCGTTCCACAACACGATATCGACACGTTCGCCCGCCAACTCATTCGATACGGCCTGCACGCGCGACCCGCGCATACCTACACATGCCCCAACAGGATCTATGCGTTGATCACGTGTAAATACCGCGATCTTGGCGCGCTGTCCGGGATCCCGCGCCGCGCCTTTGATCTCGATTAAATTCTCGCCGACCTCCGGAACTTCCAATTTAAACAATTCTATAAGCAATTCAGGGGCGACGCGGCTGACAAAAATTTGCGGGCCACGGGCTTCTTGGCGCACATCGCGCAGATACCCGCGCACGCGATCACCAGGACGCAAGTTTTCTTTAGGAATGAGATCTTCACGCACGATAATGCCTTCGGCATTGCCGCCCAAGTCTAGGATGATACCGCTTTTATCCACGCGCTTTACCGCTGCGGTGATCAACTGACCCTTGCGATCTTTAAATACATTCACGACTTGCGCGCGTTCCGCTTCACGCACCTTTTGCACGATGACTTGTTTAGCGGTTTGCGCGGCAATGCGGCCGAACAGCACGGATTCGATCTCTTCTTCTATTAACTCGCCTGGCTGTACTTTGGGATGTTTAACCTGCGCATCGGCCAAGGTGATTTGAATCTGCGGGTCTTCCAGATCGGCTTCTTCCGCCACCACCAACCAACGCCGATAGGCTTGATAATCGCCGGTTTGACGATTGATCGCTACGCGCACATCAACATCGCCGCCATGCAGTTTTTTGGTCGCTGTGGCGAGCGCGATTTCTATGGCCTCAAAAATGACATCTTTATCAACGCCCTTTTCATTCGACACCGCTTCCGCGACAAGCAATATTTCTTTACTCATCGTTACTGCCTCCACCTATCGCTTTAAATTCCGGAACCAAATTCGCCTTGTCGATCAATTCCATCGCCAAACGACAATCAACGCCATCTACATTCAAGGTAATTTCATCATCCGCTACCGCAGCAATGACGCCTTTAAATTTGCGTCGGCCATCCAGCGGCAATTTTGTACGCACTTGCGCGATTCGCCCTAAATATTGTCGAAATTGCGCCACCGTAAACAACGGCCTGTCCATGCCGGGCGACGAGACCTCGAGCGCGTATTCACCGCTAATGGGGTCTTCCACATCCAATAGGCCGCTGACTTGGTGACTTACCGCTTCACAATCTTCCAACCCGATACCATTGGGATGGTCGATATAAATGCGCAATACCGAACGGCGGCCCTGCAATAAAAATTCTATGCCTACCAATTCGTACGTCAAACCCGTCACGATGGGCTCTATTAAGGCCTGTAATGCAGCCGTCTTACTTGACATTTTACACCCACAAAACGAAAGGTGGGCCAAAGCCCACCCCTCACTCTTCGGCCACCATGAAATGCTCCATGGCGTACCGATACTTATGCGCCGCCCACGCCGCCATCACTATGCAGCACAGGTACGTTTAAATTTTTCGCCTAGATGGCCATTGCGCATCGCCCAATAAAAAAACCCCTAAACGGGGCTTCTGTCCAACAAAGACTGAGTGCCTTCTTACACTTGCGGCGTAAGTGTAGGCGCTATGCACACAAAAATCAAGTGCCTGGCCAAGTATTTAGCATAATGAACGAACTACATAGACACCCCAGGGATCGGCCTTTATTACATAAAAAACAATATGTTAACACGTTTTTTTGCGCATCGACCGCGCCCACCCCTTAAAGATACTCTCCGCCGCACCGATGCTTTCTACCATATAATACGCCTCCCTATACATCAACACACGGCGTATATGTCCACGATTCTACTCGCCACCCTTAATGCCCGTTACATACACGCCTCGCTGGGCTTGCGCTATCTATATGCCAATATGGGCGCGTTACGCCCCCAGACCTGCTTGCGCGAGTTTACGATAGACCAGCGCCCGATAGACATCTGCGAGGCCTTGTTAAGCCACAACCCGCGCGTCATCGGCCTGGGCGTCTATATCTGGAACGTAGAGGAAAGCGCGCGGGTGGTCGCGTTATTGAAACAAATCGCGCCCCAGGTGTGTATCGTGCTTGGTGGGCCGGAGGTCAGCTTTGAACACGCCGGCCGCGATATCATTCGTCTTGCGGATTATGTCATCTGCGGCGCCGCCGATCATGCGTTCGCTACGCTTTGCAATGCGCTATTAAATGACACGCGCCCTGCGGCTAAATTAATCACGCCCGAATTACCTGAATTAGCGAGTTTAATGTCGCCGTACGATGATTATACGGATGACGATATTCGCCATCGCTTGACGTATGTCGAGGCCTCGCGCGGCTGCCCGTTCAAGTGTGAATTTTGTCTGTCGGCCTTAGATAAAACGGCGTGGCCGTTCGACATCGAGCGTTTTTTATTGGACATGGACAAATTATATCAACGCGGCGCGCGCCATTTCAAATTCGTAGATCGTACATTCAATCTTAATGCTAAGATCAGCATACGCATTATGGAATTTTTTTTGGCGCGCATGGATGATCGATTATTTGTGCATTTTGAGTTGGTGCCGGATCATCTGCCGGACTCGATCAAGGACATCATCACACGCTTTCCACCGGGCAGGTTGCAATTTGAAATCGGCATACAAAGTTTTAATACGGACGTGCAAAATCTGATCAGCCGTCGCCAGAACAATCAAAAAAGCGCAGATAATCTGCGCTGGTTGCGCGAGCATACGCATGCCCACATCCACGCCGATCTTATATTCGGACTACCGGGCGAAGATTTAGCAAGTTTCGGACGTGGATTCGATCAGTTAGTGGCGCTGAACCCGCATGAAATTCAAGTCGGTATACTCAAACGGCTACGCGGCACGCCTATCATACGCCACGCGACAGCGTACGCGATGCGCTACAATCCACACCCGCCCTATAATATCCTATCGACGGATCGCATTGATTTCGCAACCATGCAGCGTATGGCGCGTTTTGCGCGTTACTGGGATATGATCGCGAACTCAGGGCGTTTTACGCTGACGCGCCCTTATATATCGGGTGACGCGCCGTTCGCGCGTTTTTTAAGCCTGGCGGATGCATTATGGGCGCAAACAGGCCAAACGCATAGAATCGCATTGGAACGCTTGTTTGAATTGTTATTGCGCATTTTGCCCACACAAAGCGCCGCGACTGCGAGCGAGATACAACATGCATTGCTGGAGGATTTCCGCGCCACCGGCGCCCAACACATCCCCAAGAGCCTTATCCACCCGCTAGAACCCACCGCCAAGCGCCAGACGACCAGTCAACGCCAATCGCGCCACATCCGTGCGTCCTAGCCAACGTTATCGCTATGCGCGACCTGCGTTGCTGTCGGTAGGCGCGTGAAAATACTCGCTGTCTTGGGCCAACAAACGCGTCAGTTTTTGCAATTCATCCAGACGCAATTGAGATGTGCTCAGCGGCGCGCAATCGGCGCAGCGCGGATTGCCGCACGGTTGACGCGAATATAACCAATATTGTATCGCCCCCGCCAAAATCCCATCGGCGATTTCCCAAATATCGGCATCGGGCTGATTTTTCGCGAGCTCATTACCCAACTCCACCGCTTGTTCCGCCGCTGCATCAAAATATTGCGCAGTTTCTTCATTCATATCACCCGCCCCCCTGTCGATCCTGCCCACAACCCACCCCAGGGCTGTCCCATTAAATTGTAGTTGACAGTGTTCTAATTGTATGTTTTTT
>CAKKRP010000023.1 GCA_919902765.1 Gammaproteobacteria bacterium
CACCCGATCGGGCTTGTATCGCACAGTGAACCAAGGTAGCGTCATAAGCGTTTCAAAAAAAAGGGGGCGTTCGCGCCCCTTAAAAATACGACTATTTTGGCTGTCGCGTATTAGCGCAGGCTAAGCACCCATTTTTTCACTGAGTGTGCCTCTTCAGCGCGAAGGTGCGTGATTATTGTATTGACGCGCAGCGTCATTTTGTCACCCCGTTTGTTTTCACCTGCTGCTTGAGCAAGGCCTCATGCGAGCGCCAGTGCGGTTGCACCAAGGCCGCGTTGACATGCGCTACCATGCACAGGCGTTGATGGTCGAGGCTGGCGGCGATCAAGCTGGCATAACACAGATTGCGACACAGTCTTAGATTGCCTTGTACCGCTCGTAGGATGACCTGGATGGCGGCCTCGTCAAAGGTGTTGGCACCTAAGCCGACCGCAGCCAATTCGGTGATGATGAATTGGGTCAACTCGTCATCATTGAGCGGTAATAACTGTTTCGAGTAACTAATCCGGCTCTTGATGTCCTCGTTGCACATCATCGACAGACGATACAACAATTCGGGATGCCCCAGCAACACCAGATTGTGTTTTTTCGGGAAGCGCTCGAATAACAAGCGCAATTTACGCAGGATCGCGATGTCCAGCAAATGCGCCTCGTCGATCACCACATACAGCGTTTTTTGCGCCTGCACATGGCGGTACGCGGCCAGAATTAATTCCTTTTCCACGTCTTTCATCGCCACGCTCAGTTGCATGGATTCCGCGAGCTGTTTGAGAATGTGCAAATACGTGTGTAAGGTTTGAGTAAACGAAATCACCACCGTATCGCGTTCTTTACCGCGTTGTTCCAAATGCTCGCGCAGCACGGACTTGCCCAGGCCGGGATGGCCGACGATGACGGAGAAGCCGCCATGTTGCGCGTGAATTTTAATCATCTCCATGGCCTCGGACTGCTGCGGCAGCAACGCGCAATCGTGGCGATAAAAAGGTTCTTTGGTTAAACCCCAGGTGGATTTGATCATGGCAGCACCTCGTCAGACGCAGCCATGGGAAGACGTAGTTGCGCATTGGCATACAAATCCAACGCGGTGGCCTCGCCCATGCGGAGCCCATCGAAAAACACCACAAAGCGGTCGTGGCGCATCCGGTCATAACGCACTTGAACCGTTTTTTCGCGCAGATCGACGGGGCATTCAAAACGCTGCGAGTTGTGTAGCGCACCCCACTCCAATCGTAATCTCAGCCAAGTACCGCATCGCACAATTTAGTAAAAATAGAGCATTCTTTCCACTTTGCCGTCATCACATTTAAGGAACCTAGTCACGCTGGCGGAATATGTCAACCTATTTTAGACACCTAAATTACAGATAAACTATATTTCGCTGCGCAGCAGCGGGGCACCCCCGGCGTACCCCTTGCGGGTGCAACATCGTCAGCCGCAGCAACACGATCCCGGCCCTCGACGGCCTCTTAGGTGGGTTACGAGCACAATAGGCTTGCGTAAACCCGGCCGCCTCGACTAGCATACCACCCATCTGTAGAGTTCCACGTGGGGGCGGTTGCGCTCTGCGTAATGAGGGGGGGGATATGCAAGCGAAATGGTTGGGAATTGCCCTTGCGGCCGGTTCCGTGATCGGTATGGTGGTGGGCGCGCTCGCTGTCCGTCCCGCCTTGGCCGGCATCGCGCAATCGGTGCATAATTTGGGTACGACAGGGGTAGGGTCCAACCCGAATGGCGGTGCCCGCAATCAGTTTTCCGGCACGGCGGAAATCTGTGTGTTTTGTCATACGCCGCACGGTGGCGATGCGAACGCCGCAGTACCGTTGTGGAATCGGCGTTTGAGCAATCCCGCGATTTACCAAACTTACGATCAGCTCGGCACCAGCACCCTAGATGCCAAGGTCGCGGCAGTGGGGTCGGTGTCCTTAGGTTGTCTGTCGTGCCACGATGGCACTCAGGCGATAGACGCCGTGATTAACGAACCGGGGTCAGGTGCGGATAACCCTGGTTTTAGAGCGGGGACATGGACAGGCACCGACAATAATTTGGGTAAACTCGCCCCAAGCGTCGTGCAAATGTTGGGTATAGATCTCACCAATGACCATCCGATAGGCATGCAGTACGCTGGCGGCGGGCTTTCAGCCGCGCGACCCATACTCCCCCAAGGCGAAACCACCGATCCGGATTTCGCTCCTGTGCGCTATAAAGTCGAAAACGGTCGTTACTTTTGGTGGGTGGACAAAGATTGGCGTATCGGCGGCGATGGCGAGCGCACCAAGAACGATGCCGTGTTATATACACGAGACGCCAACAATGGCTATGCCGGTCAATCGGGGCCAGAGCCGTTTGTCGAATGCGCCAGTTGCCATGACCCGCATACGACCGATAATCCCACGTTTTTGCGTGTTAGCAACACCGAAACGCCGAGCGGTTTGTGTCTGACGTGTCACGTCAAATAAATTGGCGGCGTAGCGTTTACGTCATCGTCATGTGTGCGCTGGCGGGGCACGCCTGGGCCGCGAACGATGAATTTGCGACCGTTGACGGTGAGCGCATCACCGCGCAAGAATATCGTTTAGCGGTGCAATCGGGGATCAAAAAGCGGTTTTATCACGGCACGATTCCCGAGGATAAATTGCGTCAGTTTCGTGAGGAAGTCGGGCAGCAATTGGTCGATCGCGTGTTGTTAGTAAAAGAGGCCGCGCGGCGTAATGTGCGTGCCGATGCGCGTGTAGTCGAAGCACAACTACACGAATATCAATCGCGTCTTAAAAAAAACGATAAACATATAGTCACAACCGAAATGCAAGCGGGGTTGCGCCATTTCCTGGAAGAAGAAAATCAGATGCAGCAACTCGAACGCATAATCAAAACCGTGACCGCACCGGAAGAACCGGTCGTGATGGCCTATTACCGCCAACACCCGGAATTGTTCACCACGCCGGAACGTATCCATGCCTCGATAATTTTATTAAAAGTAGATCCGGCGGCAGGCGCGGCGGCGTGGAATGCCGCACAACAAGAGGCGCAACAAATTGTCACGCGATTGCGCAAAGGCGCCGGTTTCGCGGAATTAGCCCGTATCCATTCGGGGGATGAATCGGCGTCTAAAGGCGGTGATTTAGGCTTTATCCATGCCGGGATGTTGGCCGAACCGGCGCAGCAAGCCTTATCCAAATTGCAGTCGGCACAAATAAGCGAACCGGTGATGTTGTTGCAAGGGGTGGCGGTGTTGCGATTAGAAGAGCGTGAAGCGCCTAAGCTTAATGAATTTAAAACCGTTGCGGCGCGCGCCCGAGAGTTATGGCAACGCAATCGCGCGCAGACGGCGTGGCGTGAGTTTATCGAAGGCTTGCGTAAACGCGCGGACATACACATCAATACGACGCTCTATCGGGAGACGTGAGGGCGGTTTACAGGGCATTGTACGATGACGTACACTGCGGGGCTCGCGGTGCGGGGAAGGCGCTAAGCGAGAGGGGTAAATGGGTGGTAACACCCTTGTTGAACGTGGATAGTAAGGCATTCCGTGAAGATGCGTGGGGGGGGTAGACCAGTCGCGTGGGCCGTGTTGTGGCTGTTGCCGTTATTGATAACGGTAAACGCCTATGCGGGTGTTAGCCCGTGGCGTATGGGCGGTAATCTCGAATACAACTACCGCCAAACCGATACCCAGCCTGGCAACACGTCATCCTATGACCACCGTTTTTTGGGTGCATTGGATATCAACGGCTATTTAGGTCAGCCGTGGGTGGCAACCACCGATGCGGGTGGGACGGTCAGTGTGGGCCAAATACGCTCTAGCAGTGGGCAGCGTAGCGATGCCGATCTATTGACCGGGCGTTTCAATTTTAATTTATTCCCCAGCAGCCATTTTCCAGCGTCGTTTACCTATCAGGCGAGTAACAATGTCATCGATTGGGTCAATACTCAACAATCTTCCGCACTGACGCTGAACGATCGTTATCGTTCCAGTTATATGAGTTTGCGCCAAGGATTGATTGCGCCCCAAGGGGATCGTGCGGATGTATTTTACCAAGTGAATGATCGCAGCACCGATAAGAAGGATTTCGGGCGCTACACAGATAAAACCCTAGGATTGAAGACCCAGTTGCGTGGCGAAGGCGTTAATTTTTATGCCACCGGGACCCAATTGATGGGCTCGCAGTCGGCGACCGGCGATACCCAAACCAGCACCAACGGGGTGGCCAACCTCGGCATTTTCCCGGGCAGCGATTTCTACTTAAACACCTTGGGTACGTTGGTGAGCACGTCACGCAAAGATGGCGCGGCGCGGCCCAGCGGCACAGTTGCGCCTAGTAATGGTAGTTTTGCCTCTAACGCCGACACGTCGATACAGCAAGTGGCCAGTTATTTTTATTGGCGACCGGAATACAAGGCCTACGCTATGACCGGCGGGGCGCGTTTGCATAGACGCAATGCCGTGTTCGCCGAACAATTAACGGAGTTGACCCAGCTCAATTCAACTGCGTCTGTAGAGCAACAATTAATTAAGGCGGATATTGTTAACGAACAATATGATGTCGCCGCCAATCTCGCTGCGGATTATCAATTTACGATGCGTACACGCATGTATGTTGCCGCCGATTTTTCCAGCGCCAATACCTTGACGACGTGCAATTATCAGCCTTCGCCCTATCAAATTTCAGTGTTAGGGTGTACAGACTCCGCCAATAACAGTTGGGGCGGCACCGGGTCTGGCGCGGTGATACATCAATCCGATAAATATGTTTACAACGGCATAGGGTGGTATTGGTACGCCGACGGCAACACCTCCGCGAAATTGCTGACTCAATATGAGGCGCGCGATTGGTCAGGCGCCACGAGTGGCGGTATAACGCACACCGGATACTATAATTGGGTGACCGGTAATCGCGGCACATTGCGCGTCACCGCGACGCAAGGCGCACGCCAATTTCTCACCTACTCCAGTGCCGATTCCAACCGGATGAATGTGGCGCATACGCTATCGATGACTTGGAATAATAATGACGAGGGGGTCAATTCCTTCTTGCAGGCCTTGGTGACGGACAATCACGAGCTCGGCTTAGATCGAAATTCCCAATTGATAAACTTGCAGTATTCAAGTACCTACGCCATTTCCCGGGTCAGCAATTTTGGCGGCCATGTCTCGGCGCAGAGCGCGCGACGTTATGACACCTTGGGCAGCACCGGGTTTTTGACCACCGCGAGCGGACGATTGAGCTACCAACATGCGCGGGTTTTTGGTATATATCGGTTGCGATTCAATGCGCGCGGGGACTTGTCTTTAGTCGAAGTTCAATATGGCGGGGCACGCCGTCAATTTGACTGGCAGAACGATTTGGATTACAACATCGGAAGGCTGAGTACGGCGCTTATGTATCGAATGTTGTACAATGAAGGGGCTCAGAATACGCAAATGCTGTTACTGAAGGTGAGCCGGAATTTTTGATCTGCCCGTAGCCTGACGATACCGGAGTTACCGTATAGGTAGATTCGGGGGGGTAGGGCTGTTGCAGGCAGAGAGAGTTGCGGCCAGGTAAAGTCAGCATAGTATAATAAACTGGGGAGATTTTTTTATTAACACCATCATATGGGAGCGACTAGCAATGTGGAGATATGCCATATTTGGATTGGTGGGATGGGTTTCGGCGTTGCTGATATCCATTCCGGCGCAGGCGGAATATGCCGACGTGGTCATTAACAATTATGCCGATGCGGCAGGTATGCGTCCGGTGGTATTTCCGCACTGGTACCACCGTGTGCGCTTCCGTTGTAAGGTGTGCCACGCCGATCTTGGATTCCAGTTCAAGGCCGGTGGTAACAAGATCACCATGGCCAAAATCGTAGACGGTCAGTTCTGTGGCGCTTGCCACAACGGTGAAATTTCGTGGTCGGTAGAAAATTGCGGCATGTGTCACTCGGGCGTGCCCGGCACGGCGACGCAAATCCACGGCAGCACCGTACAACGTCTCGTCGCGCCTACTTATGAGGCGCTATCTGACAAAAAGAAAGCGCAGTAAGGAGGCATAGCTATGAGAATGATCGCGACGATAGCAACACTCGCATTGTCCCTAGGGACGGCCGCAGCGACGTGGGCGGCGGATAAGGCGGACAATAACAGCAAGCCTGTTACCTCCGCTGAAATCACCGGCTCGGTACCTGCGCAAATTAACGTTTCTAATGCCAATGTCTTCAACCGTTTGTTGAAGAAAGACAAAGAACGCAACTCTGCGCCGCCGACTGACGGTATACACGATGCCGATAACGAGGGCACCCACCAGTTACAACCGCCTAAGGTCGCCTACGAAGGTTTCCCGACGACGGAGTTCGGCAACTACATCGATTGGGTAAAGTCCTTGAATGGCGGTAATATTAATCCGCGTTATGATCGTGAAGATCCTAGTGTCGAGCCCATCGTGATGGACTTAGACATACTGCGTGAGGTCAAGGCCTCCATGCCGGACGTGATCTTCCCGCACAAACCGCATACACAGTGGCTGCATTGCTCCAACTGCCATCCCAAAATCTTTAAGCCGCAACGTGGCTCTAACCAGATCAATATGTCGCAGATTTTGCTCGGCCAGAAGTGCGGCGTATGCCACGGCAAGGTGTCTTTCCCGATCACCACCAAGTCTTGCACAAAGTGCCATTCCAAGCCCAAACCGGCGGAATGGAAGCCACCATTGAGCGACGCGAGTGTGAAAAATCCGTGGCGCTAAGCTGCGGTTTTTAAAGGAATAATTACACGGCGGGGTGTGGTGTGGCCGCACCCCAAACGGTTGGCTGGTGGGCGCGGGTGGCTCACTCGCCAACGCTTATGTGCGCGGGCGAATATGAAAGACGGGGGCGGATCATCTTGGTGGTATAGGCTAGCGGCCATAGGCCTGCTAGCGGTCTTCGTCTGCGGGTGTAGTTGGGGCCGTGGTAAGGGCGTTAAAACGCCTTCCGTCCCCAGCCCTAAGGCGATACCAGCCGATAACACTGTACGGCCGGAATTGGCTCCACCCGTGGAAGATGTTGCCGTTGAAGTGATTGCCTTACCCGCAGACGCCGTGCCCGGCAAGGCGCAGCCTATGCCCGAAACGCCTACGGCGATACCGATAGCGCCAGCGACGTTGTCAGCCCCGGTAAGCGCGCCCGCGCCGCCATTGCCAGCGGTAAATCCTGCGGGGGCCACGCCACAGAGCGCGTTACCGCCTAACACTTATCGCGTGACGGTGGGCATAAAAGACACCTCGCATCCAAACTACGGCGTGGGCAACACCATGGGTTTTGTTGTGAATGGCGAACCCGGTAAAACATTGGTGGTTAAACGCGGTACCGAATCCACGTTTGAAGTGGTAACCGATATTAAACACGATTTTTATTTGTCTACGAGCCCGATCGGTTGGGGCAGCGGGGCCTTTGGCACGGGCGTACGTGGCAACTTTACCTACCGGGGGGAAGTCACGCTGACCCCGACGGCGGATACGCCGGATACGCTGTATTATCAATGCCGTAATCATAAAGCGATGGGCGGTAAGATCTTGGTGGTGAATCCCAACGCCGACCTCGCCGCAGTGCAAAAACAAATCGCCGCCGAGCGTACCCAAAATGGCGGGGCGATAGTTGCTGAAGCCGCCACAACGGCCGCTCAGGGCAGCGCCACCAAACAAAAAATGGACTATGCGAATATGCTGTTTAAGGCTAAGAGCGCCAAACTCACGCCGGAGCTCGCCAAGCAATTTGAAAAAGAATTGGCGCAAGGCAACACCTTGGTGCATGGCAAAGACGAAGCGCGCACGCTTGCGTATGCCGATGATTACATCAAACGATTAAACGCCGCGACGGCAGGTAAACGTAGCGATGAGGCGATGGCGGAAGCGCGCAAGTCTTATCATGAATTGTTAGAGGCCGTACACAGTTTTGAAAAATCTCACGCCGATAACAGCAAACGCGCGCGGGCGGCGGGCGGCAAACGGGTCGATTATGATAAAAAACAAGTTGATCAATTGATTGCCGAGGCCGCGCAATTGGCGGCTAAAAATCAATACGATACTGCGAATGCCAAATTGCAACAGGCGCAGCGCCTCGTTACGTTGGCGATTAATGAAATGTTGCATCAACAGACCTTGGTCTACGATAAAAATTTTGCGACGCCCAGAGACGAATATGAATTTGAATTGGGGCGTCTAGACAGTTATGTCGAATTGATCCCAGTGGCAAAAGAACAGCGTGTACCTACGCCGGCGATGGAAAAGTTGATGGAACCGTTCAACGCCAAGGCCGAAAATTTACGCGCCATGGCGGTCAAGTCGGCAAGCGAAGGCGATCATAAAAATGCGATCTTAATGCTGCAAGCAGGCACCGAAAACGTGCAACGTGTGTTGCGGCTATTAGGCGTGAGCATGTAAGTATACAACATGGCTAAACAGGCACGGTGAAGATAATGGGCAAGTTACACATAGTCTTGGTGGCGATGGCGGCGTTGGCGGCGGGGCCGCTATTTGCCGAGGATAATTCCGGACATTTTCAATTAAACGGCGACGTGGTGCCCCTGGCGCATGATGGCATCCATGATCCTGAAAATGAGGCCGTGCGCATTTTACAGCCGCCCGCCGAGGCGATGTTGAATTTTCCGCGCGATGAACGCGGCATCATCAACTGGGTGGAGACGCTCAACAAGGGGTTAGTCAATCCGCGCGCAGGCGTCACCGGTGACGAAAAAATGCATTCGGTGGATTTCGATGTCATTTTTCGTAACACCGCATCCATGCCCTATGTGCGATTCCCGCACCTGCCGCATACCCAGTGGTTGACTTGTAAAAACTGTCATCCAGGGATTTTCATTCCGCAGCGCGGCGCCAATCCTGTCACCATGGCCGCCATCATCTCCGGCGAATATTGCGGTGTATGTCACGGCAAGGTCGCGTTTCCGCCTTATGAGTGTAATCGATGCCACAAAGTGCCCAAAGAAAGCGTAGGTTTGCGTTACTAATCACGGTTGCGCTGGCGCATACGGCATGCGCGCTCAAACCGGTGGCGCAAGCGCCCGATGCGCCAGTCGCGCCGTTTGCGGCCAAGAGCCTGACCTATGTGGCGACGCTGGATAATGTACGCCTCGGTTACGCGGATAAATTTTTGCGCGTATTGTTCGGGCGCAATGAATATCGGTTGGAACGTCCGGTCGCCATAGCCGCGCGCGATAAAAATCTATATATCGCGGACGCAGGCGCGCATATCATTTTTCGTTATGACATAGCCAGGAAAATATTAACCAAAATCGGTAGTGCCGGTGACAAATTGGCGGGCGAGGCGGGCGGAATTTACGTCGCCGCCAACGGCGATTTTTATGTCGCCGATCCAGTAGGTCAACAAGTTCTCAAATTCTCTCGCAATGGCGATTTATTACAGACATTTCGCGACGCGCCCAATATTTCGCGACCCATTGCCGTGGCCGTCGATGAAAACAGCGGGCGTCTATTTGTGGCCGATGAGGTCTATAGTCATGTCGTGGTATTTAACGCCGAGGGTGAGGCCATACAAGGCATAGGCGCGCGCGGTTTAAATGCCGGACCGGGAAATTTTCGCGTCATCACCGATATGGCCATGGCCCCCGCAGGGCTGTACGTGACGGATCGCGTTGAATTGCGTGTGCAATTGCTCGATTTGCAGGGCAAATTCGTGCGCAGCTTTGGACAACAAGAGTTGATTTTCCCCTTGGCGATTGCCCGCGACGCGCATGGGCGTGTCTACGTCACCGATCGTAGTGACAACCGTTTACGCATTTTCGATGCGCAAGGGCAGTTGATCGAGGCTGTAGGTCACAATGGCAGCGGCCCCGGCGAATTTCGTTTGGCCAATGACATGGCTATCGCCGACGATAGTTTATATATCGCGGATAGCTTGAATGGGCGTATACAAGTGTTCAAAATAGAGCCGCCCAAAACAGAGATGTCTGCGATCAAATAGTGCCGTGTGATAAGCGACGAAAGTGGCCCAGCGCAACAATGACAACGCGAAACTTTTTATGAATGTAGCGCGTATTTGCTGTGCTTCGTTTGCCTTATCGCTTAGCGCCTGCGCTACGACGCCAGGAATATATCGCCTTACACCCCCTGCAGAAGTCGTTGTTTTTCCCAAACCGCCTGACATTGCGCGTTATCAATATCTAGGCGCGCTCGTCGGCGAGTCGAATTTTGTGCGCCCGGACAATGCGCAACAACAACGCGGCCTGCGTTTGTGGTATTGGTTGGTGGGTTTGGTATTTGGCGAGGAAGGCCCTTACACCTTGGCGCGACCGCAAACCGGTATCGTAGATGATCACAGTGGGCGCATCTATGTGTGCGATTCGGCGCGCGGCGCGGTAGTCGTGTTTGATCGCGCCGCAGGCGCCTTATATCACTGGGACGATGCCACACCGCGTCAACGTTTCAAAACCCCGGTCGGCATTGCGCTGGGGCCGCGCAATGAAATCTGGGTTGCCGATGCTGAACTTGGCTACGTCGTACGTCTGAACATACAGGGCGAGCCGCAAGGCGAACTCGGTAAAGGCGTGTTGCAACGTCCGGTCGGTATAGTCTGGGACGCGCAAGGTCAACGTCTCTACGTCGCCGATGCGGCGGTACACGCAATTTTCGTTTTCGACGCGCAAGGTCGTGAGGTATCGCGCGTTGGCAAACGCGGAGAGCAAGCGGGTGAATTCAATGCGCCTACGCATTTGGCCTTTGCGCGCGGCGAATTATATGTCAGTGACAGCCTGAATTCGCGTATCCAACGCTTTAACACTCAGGGTGTATGGTTGTCTACCTTGGGGCGGCGCGGGCTTAACATCGGCGATTTGCCGCGTCCCAAAGGTGTGGCCGTTGACGCGGCGGGCCGGGTCTATGTGGTGGAATCCTATTATGACTATCTGTTAGTATACGATCACGAAAATCGCTTGCTGCTCGCCATAGGTGGCAGCGGTACGGGGGGCGGCCAGTTCAACTTACCGGCAGGCGTGTGGTTAGACGCCACCGGCAAGGTCTACGTGGCCGATATGTACAACGGGCGGGTCGAGGTTTTTCAATTTTTGGATGATGCCCCAGTGGCACCCCAGTCACCGCCCACACCCAGCAAGGTCCCATGATAGCGAAACGCATCTTATCTACGATTTTGGTAGTCGCGGCCCTGGGCGGCGGCGCGCACTTGGTGTTGGCTGCGCAACAAACCTTAGCGCCGGATCGCATCGCCGATGTGTTGAATACCAAACACAATTTTGCGGCGTTTTTTACGCCCAAATTGCCTACCGGCGCGATACGCGCAGTGGAAGCAAGCACGCAAAACGAGACCTGCGTGTTTTGTCATACCCCGCACGCGGCGACCATTTCCGCGCCAGCGCAACTGTGGAATCGCGGTTTTAGCGCCGCAACTTACACGCTATATTCTTCCGGGACTATGGAAGCCGTGCTCAGCGCGACCGACCTCGGTGTAGGTTCTAAGATGTGTTTGTCTTGTCACGACGGCACGATCGCGCTCGGCAAGGTGAATGCGGTTAATGGCGTCGCCGCGACGAGTGATATCACCTTTAAAAGCGGGGTGACGACCATGCCTGATGGCAGTGGAGCTAATAGCGGCGATACACGGAATATCGGTAGTGATCTGCGCAATGATCATCCGATAGCGGTGGAATACAGCGCCACGGTAGCGGGCAATGACGGGGAATTGCATGCGCCTGGCGCCATGTTTTATCAAGCCTTGGGCACACCTGTCGTCGGCGCGCGCAATAAGACCGTGCATACCTATCCCGCAGCGCCGTTGGAAACGGTCAATGCTAAAGATACCCTGCAATGTACCACCTGCCACGACCCGCATATACGCGGCACAGGTGCCGACGAAAATGTAAATATCAAATTTCTGCGTTTGAATCGGTTTCAAAAAGCCGACCCTGTCGATGGCATTTTTTCCGTCTCCAGCGACCAACAATGTTTGGCCTGTCATAATAAAACAGGGTGGGCGAATTCCGCGCATGCCAAGTCAACCGCTACGCCATACACTTATATCGATAGCGCGGCAGATAAGCGCGAATTTCCGCATAATACGAACATGTGGGAAGCGGGTTGTTTAAATTGCCACGATACGCATACTGTCGCAGGTGCGCCCTATTTATTGCGTGAAGGGGCAAGTGGCGGAAATAGCGCGACGGAGAATACTTGCTACCAATGTCATGGAGCGCAAGGGGCGAGCGCGTTGAATGTCGCATCGTTGACGAATATAGAATCCGCATTTTTGGCCGGTACTGCGACCAGCATCAGCTTGAGTACGCATGGAGATAAAATTATAGCGACAAGCAGCGCGTATGGAGATGGCCACGCGCCCGCCAAGAAAAATGTAGACCTCGGCAACGGAACCACTGTCGCAACGGGCGGAAACCTCGCAGAGACACAGAGCAACCTTAAAACTAACCGCCATGTCGAATGTGCAGATTGCCACCATCCACATCGCGTGCAGGCGGGCACCCACAGCCACGTCGCGGGTACCGCACACACCAACGCAGTGGCAGGCGTGTTGATCGGGAACTACGGCGTCGAACCGCTGGCGAATTATGCCGGTACGTTCACGCCCTATGACACCACAGTACCGATGACGTATACAGTGAAGCAAGGCAACACGGGTTCCGGTACCGAGATCACCAAAGAATACCAGGTTTGCGTAAAGTGTCATTCGAGTTATAGTTTGGACAATACCCAAATCGGTGCGACCAATAAAGTGACCAATGTTGCCGCAGAATTCCTCAGCGGCACAAGCAAACACCCCGTCATGGCGGGGACTGGCGGCAGCGGCGCGGCGGCCGGGGCGTTTGTTGCGCCATTTAATCAAGCGCTGGGCACGCAGACCATGTATTGTTCCGATTGCCACGAACCGCACAGCGGCAAAATGAAAATGGCGGGAGATGCCCTTTGTTATGATTGTCACTCAGTCAATAGCTATGGCAATACGGGTGCCTCGGTTAGCAGCAGTGGTTTTAGTTGTAGCGTAGCCCCCTGTGTATCGAATGCCGGGGCTACCGCACCCTCCAACAACGCAACGACATTTTCAAACCTGCATGTGCGCCATGCGCAACTCGTGACCGGGTATCGCTGCAACGATTGCCACACCAAGCAGATGCATGGTTGGAAATTAAAGGCCTTCCTTGTCGATATAAATGCGGTGAGTAGTGAAGTTGCAGATGTGCCGGGTGCTAAAGCCCCTGGTTATACTTACTTACCCTATTATGATGCGGCCCGTTTACAAATTTCGGGGGGGGTGGCGGCGAACGCAGGTAGCTGGACTAAAGCCAGTTGTGGCGCAAGTGGATGCCATGTACTTCCGAATTGATGTGTTGAGATTTGCTTAGGCTACGTAGCTCATTGTGCGTAGCGTAAGTTATGGCTGCCGATATAAAAATGCCGGGAACGTAGAAATTGGCGGCATTGCGCCGCCCGCACCATTAACAATACCAATTTCCCACAATAAATCAATTTAAGCCTAGTTTCATTCTAATCCGTTGTAGTAGCGGCAGGCGATGGGCTGGCAACGCCAAACATTTATATCAAAATTATAAAGCGCCACTTATTGAGTGGTATTCTGTGTTGTTGGGCAATTCTTCTAAAGCCCAGCTAAATAATAAACTTGTCGAAGAAAAAAATCATCAGCAACCCCATTGTTTTTTTGGAGTGGGGGTGGCGTGTGTCACTGCGCCGACATCAGAGCGATGTTGTGTGGATACAGCGATAGTAGTATGCGCGTGGGCAGTAATTCAACGAGGGGTTGTGATAGATGAGTACCATATTGGGTGGCGGACCTAGCGTTCCGCGCAATATTTTCGGCGCACTGCTAGTCGTTGCGTTGATCGGCATATTTACCGCCCATGAGGCCTTGGCGGATGCCGCCGGGCGCTCTGGGCGTTCAGGCGCAACTGCAAGCCGGTGTACTAGCTGCCATACCGCAGGCGCCGTAGTGCCTACGGTCGCCTTTGGCGGTAGCGCCTCCCTAGCCGCAGGGACGACCGGCACCTACACCTTTACTATCACCGGTGGACCCGCAGTGAACGCGGGTTTTGACGTGGCTGCGTCGGGTGGCGTGTTAGCGGTACCGACCGGTGTAACGGGGATCAAAATTTTAACGCGTGAAGTGGTGCAAAGCTCCGCCACTGCATTTACCGCAAGCGGCGTGACCTATACCTTTGATTGGACCGCCCCAGCGATAGCCGGGACGTACACCTTGTACGGCGCAGGGCTTTCCGGAAATGGCGATGGAAAAGACGGTGCAGGCGATGGCACCGCTATGACCACTTTTTCAGTCACCGTTACTGCTGGCGGTGTGACTCCAGTGACAAATCCGGTGGCACGTATCACTGCGCCGACGGCCGGTGTTGCCGGGACGGCCGTGACCTTCAGTGCGATGAGTTCTACCGCGCCCGCTGGACGTACGCTCAGCTCTTATGCGTGGAATTTCGGTGACAATAGTTTTGGCGCGGGCGTTTCAACGACGCATAGTTTTTTGGCGGGTTCCTATACGGTGACGCTGACTGTCACTGACAGCTCTGGCGCGACAGGTTCCGCGACCGCACCGCTAGTCGTTGCGCCGACAGGCACCAGTGTATTGACCGCCAACGCGGGTGGCCCCTATGCCGGTGCGCTCAATGTCCCCGTGCAGTTTGATGGCTCGGGTTCGAGTGCGCCAGGCGGCTCCATTGCGACGTACGCGTGGGATTTTGGCGATAGTTCCACGGCCGGAACGGGGGTGAATCCCACACATACCTATACCACCGTGGGGCGCTACACCGTCACCGTGACCGTAACGGACAATACCAACACCACGGCCACCGCAACCACGATGGCGAATATCGCGCCAACGACGCGGCCACCTGGCAGCGGAGGCATCTCTGCGGCGACGGGTTTGCCACGCATCGGTGAGCGTCGCTACGACAGATATTGCGCGGATTGTCATGGCGTTGGTGGCTTGGGTGTTGCTATAGACGGAACAGCCACAAGCGGACCTGCGATCACTGGTGTCACTGCCGATACGATTGCATTCGAAATCACCGAGGTGCCGGAAATGAACACGCCAGAGCTTAATGCCCTCAGTAGCGATGACATTCGCCTGATCTCAGCCTTTTTACAAGGCGCGCAGTTATATATCGATAATTGCGAGTCCTGTCACGGCGTAGGAGGCGTGGGCATCGCTGGTACCGGGTCGAACATCCTCGGTGCCTCGGCGCGCGAGATCGCCTCTGCCATTGAAGACATTACCGAAATGCAAACCCCCGAGTTGCAGGCCTTGACGAGGAGGGAGCGTTCATTAATTGCCTTCTTCTTACCGCGCAAGTCGCGTACAGACTCATTATCGGCGGATAGTTTGGCGGACTCCGGGGCAGATTATCCGGATATCCTAGCGAACGATGGCGGTACATCGACCTTACCCAAAGCGACGCAAAGCGGTGCTTTTGATGGCCTAGCATTGAGTGCGCTTGGGATTTGGGCCTTGAGACGCCGCCGCAAGCAGTAACTCTAGCAAATAAAAAAGGCCGGGAAACCGGCCTTTTTTATTTGATTGCTACAATATCAAAGCTGTTGCTGTATCGCCTGGAGCATCGCCGAGTGTATTTTCGCGCCCCCGCAGACGACGTTGCCGGACTCTAAATAGTGATGGTTGCCAGCAAAATCGGTCAGAAACCCACCCGCTTCCTGCACCAACACCACCCCGGCCGCCATGTCCCATGCGTTCAATCCAAACTCCCAAAAGCCGTCTAAGCGATTGGCTGCGACATAGGCGAGGTCAAGCGCAGCGGAACCGGCGCGACGCACACCCGCACTGCCAGGCAATAACGCCCGTAGCGTCTTGAGATAAAGTTCTAAGTCTTGATCCCGTCGATAGGGGATACCGGTGCCCAACAGCGCACCTTGCAAGGTGGTGCGTTGGCCGACACGTATGCGCTTGCCATTCAATTGTGCGCCGTCGCCCCGGCTGGCGGTGAACAGTTCATCTTTGATTGGATCGAACACGACGCCATGTTCTAAGCGCCCGCGTACTTGTATGCCGATAGACACCGCATATTGGGGAAAACCGTGGAGAAAATTGGTGGTGCCATCGAGGGGATCGATAATCCATACCGTATCGCTGACGCCGGTGCGGCCGGATTCTTCGGCCAGTATGGCGTGTTCTGGATAGGCCTTGCGGATGGTTTTGATAATCTCTTGCTCGGCGCGGTGGTCAACCTCGCTGACGAAATCATTGGCCCCCTTTTCGGTGATCGTTAAGGTATCTATGTGGTTGATAGATCGCGTAATGATAGTGCCCGCGCTGCGCGCTGCGCGCACCGCGATATTAATCAGGGGATGCATGAACGTCTCCGGGTGCCGACGAAATTAAAGAGCGTAGAAGTCGTGGTATTTTAGCCGGAGTGGGCCAACGGCGCAATCGACTTATTAGTTGGTCGCTCCCGCTAAGGGTGCTGTGCGATTCTAAGAATAGTCGTTACACTGGTGGGGTGTTCCAAGCGTGGTTTGTGCTTATGGCGTTAGAGCGTGTACGCATTGTATTGGTCGAACCCTCGCATCCCGGCAATATCGGGGGCGCGGCGCGGGCAATGAAAAATATGTGTCTGTCGCGTTTGTATTTGGTGCGTCCGGAGGCCTTCCCGGCACCAGAGGCCACGGCGCGCGCGGCAGGGGCCGACGATATTTTAGATACCGCAGTGGTGTGCGCCGACCTGGCGACGGCGTTGCACGGGTGTCAGCGCGTGTTTGCTACTAGCGCACGTCCACGTCAACTTGCTGTGCCGGTGATCACACCACGCGCGTGCGGGGCGGCTGTCGCACAAGCCAGTGCCGTGGGTGGTGTGGCCGTGGTGTTCGGGCGCGAAGACGCAGGGCTCACCAATGCCGAACTCAGCTTGGCCGGGCAATTGGTGCAGATCCCAACCGCAACGCACTTTTCATCGCTCAATTTGGCAGCGGCGGTACAGGTGTTGGCCTATGAAATCTTAGTCGCCTGGAATGCTCAGATAGTAGCGATAGCGGAGGAAGCGCCGGAACCCATCGCCAGCCACGAAGCGCTTGAGGCTTTTTATGTCCAAATGGAACATACCCTTGTCGAATTAAATATGTTGGACCCGCAAAATCCCCGTCGCTTAATGCTGCGTATGCGGCGTCTGTTCAATCGCGCCCACCTTGAAAACACCGAGGTTAATCTGTTGCGCGGCATCCTCAGCGCGGCCTTAGGGCGCAAATATCGATGGTTAGAGAAGGTGCGTAAGCCTGACCACTTGTGATTCCGACTATAAAGCTCAATAATGATGTTTGGCTCCTAGCAAAAACAACCTATGTTTAATCGATTGCGGGAAGATATTAATTGTGTGCTGGAGCGCGACCCCGCCGCGCGAACCTGGTTTGAAGTATTGACCACCTACCCTGGCATACACGCCGTGCGTGCGCATAGGGTTGCGCATTGGCTGTGGCGGATTAGGTTTAAATGGATAGCGCGTATAGTATCGATGGGCGCGCGTTGGTTTACCGGTATAGAAATCCATCCTGGCGCCATTATTGGACGCCGTTTTTTTATCGATCATGGCATGGGTGTGGTCATCGGTGAAACCGCCGAGATCGGCGACGATTGCACGCTCTATCACGGCGTTACCCTGGGCGGTACCTCGTGGAAGGCGGGTAAACGCCATCCGACGCTAGGCAATGACGTGGTCGTGGGCGCAGGGGCCAAGGTGTTAGGACCTATCCGCTTGGGGAATGGCGCACGTGTCGGGTCGAACGCGGTGGTGGTGAAAGATGTGCCGGATAATGCGACGGTGGTCGGCATCCCAGGGCGTTTGGTCGCCAAATCCGCAGCCGCTACCGAGGCCCAGCGGCGGCGTCAGAACATGGCCAAAAAGATCGGATTCGATGCCTATGGCACCAGTCAGGATATGCCAGACCCGGTGGCGCATGCCGTCAATTGCCTGCTTGATCACATGCAAGTAGTGGATCAACGTTTGGTTTTAATGTGTAATAAAATGAAAGAGATGGGTGTTGATGTCGGCGATCCCGCATTGCCCGGAATAGATCCTTTTGAAATAGGAGGTAGCGGCGAGCGTTTGGACGAGGGTGAGCAAAATAATAAAGCGCGAAAAGACTTACAAAACGCGAGTGAATAATAGTTGACAAAATTGCTAAGTCATGTAATATTAACTATGTGGCGTCGTGACGCTCTTGTCATTAGAGGCCGCTACGGGATTTTACCGTAGTTCCTAGGGTTTAGACAAAGATTTCTTTAATAAAGGCGAGAGACCATGAGACTGACTACGAAAGGTCGTTATGCGGTAACCGCGATGTTGGATTTAGCCTTGCACTTTAACGAAGGCCCGATCACCTTGTCGGATATCTCCCGTAGACAAGGCATATCTTTGTCTTATCTCGAACAGTTATTTGCCAAGCTGCGTAAAAACGGCTTGGTGGACAGCGCGCGTGGCCCAGGCGGAGGTTATCGCTTGAGTCGTGAAGCCACCCAGATTTCGGTGGCGAGCGTTATTTCGGCAGTGGACGAATCTGTAGACGTGACCCGCTGCGAAGGCAAGGGGACTTGCCACAATGGCGAAACTTGCCTGACGCATGAGTTGTGGTGCGATTTGAGTGCGCAAATTGTCAATTTTTTGGATAATATCAGCCTCGCGAACTTAGTGGCCCGCAAGGGTGTGCAAGATACAGCGGCGCGCTTGGAGCGTGAATCTACGCGTGGTGGGGTCACGGCCCCAATGCCGGTGTCGTTATCCTCGGTAGAGGTGGGTTAGGCGGTGATATTCCGCACACAGCAGTGCAGGTAAGTTGTGTGAGGGAGACAAGTATGTGTAGATCGCTGTGGTGTATTTAGACCACAATGCCAGCACTCCGTTGGACGCGCGGGTGCTGGAGGCGATGCAACCATTTTTGGTCGCCAACCATGCCAATGCCTCGGCCTTATATCGACAAGGGCGGGCGGCGCGAGCGGCGATAGAACTCGCGCGCGAACAAATCGCAGCCTTGGTGGGTGCCCATCCTACGCAGGTGATCTTCACCAGCGGGGGGACCGAGGCCAATAACCTTGCCCTCAAGGGCGCGGTGCTGGGCATGGGCCTTAACAGTATCGTTGTATCGGGCATCGAGCACTCATCGATATTACAGGCCGCCAACGCGTTACGGCGCCAAGGGCGGCGAGTGTTGGAAATGCCGGTCGATGGCGCAGGACGAGTCGATATCGCTGGCGCGCGCACCCGGCTTGCCGCAGGGCAATGGGTGACGCTGATGTGGGTCAACAATGAGACTGGCGTGATCCAAGATGTCTCAACGATGGCCGCAGCGGTGCGCGAGGCGGGGGCGTTTTTACATTGCGATGCCGTGCAGGCGGCGGGCAAGTTGAAGTTAGATTTCGAGGCCAGCGGCGCGCATGTTATAACGCTGTCGGCACATAAAATATATGGCCCCAAAGGGGTGGGCGCGATGGTGTTGGATCGCGCTTTAGATATAGAACCGTTGATCCACGGGGGGGGGCACGAACACGGTCTGCGCGCAGGCACTGAAAATGTCGCAGGCATCGTGGGTTTTGGGTGTGCCGCGATGTTGGCTGCAGCGGAAATGGTCGCACAAGTAGCGCATGTGCGTGCATTGCGCGACATGTTCGAGGCTCAGTTGGCGGCGGCATTGCCGGAGATTACGCTATTCGGGCAGCACGCTCTGCGTGTGAGTAACACGAGTTTTATAGGCGTGCCCGGCATGCATGGCGAAACCTTGTTGACCGCCTTGGATGCGGAAGGTTATGCCGTAGGTAGTGGCTCGGCGTGCGAGAGCAAGACCGGCCAGCCCAGCCATGTGTTGCTGGCCATGGGGGTTGCGCCAAGCTTGGCGGATGGCGCGCTACGGGTGAGTTTGGGCCACCACAACACGGCCGGCGAAGTGGCAGGATTGGTAACGGTTTTGGCGAATGTCGTCGCGCGATTTCGCAATATGGCGGCGATGCGTTTGGCCTGATGGCAGGTACAGTAACATTGAGTGTTGAGCGTACGGAGTATTAACATGCGTTTGCCTATTTATCTTGATTATTCGGCAACCACCCCCGTGGACGTACGGGTCGCGGAAAAAATGGCGAAATGCCTGACGATGGAGGGTGCGTTTGGTAATCCTGCGTCGCGTTCGCATGCCTTCGGTTGGGCCGCTGAAGAGGCGATAGACGAGGCGCGCGGACATGTCGCGGCGCTCATTAATGCCGATCCCAAAGAAATCGTTTGGACCTCAGGCGCAACGGAGTCGAACAATTTAGCCATCAAGGGTGTGGCCCATTTTTACCAAAAAAAGGGCAAACACATCGTCACTTGCAAGACTGAACACAAGGCGGTCTTGGATACGTGTCGCCAATTGGAGCGCGAAGGGTTTGAAGTGACTTATCTCGATCCTGAGCATAATGGATTGGTGGATTTAAACAAATTGGAAGCGGCCTTGCGGCCGGACACGGTGCTCGTGTCGTTGATGCATGTGAATAATGAAATCGGCGTCATCCAAGACATCGGCGCCATCGGCGCGATGACGCGTGCGCGCGGTATCTTATTGCATGTCGATGCGGCGCAAAGCGCGGGCAAAGTGCCTATCGACTTGGACGCCATGGCGGTCGATTTGATGTCGTTTTCCGCGCATAAGATCTACGGCCCGAAGGGGATGGGCGCATTATACGTGCGCCGCAAACCGCGCGTGCGTATTGAACCGCAAATGCATGGCGGTGGGCATGAACGCGGTATGCGTTCCGGCACCTTAGCGACCCACCAAATCGTCGGCATGGGCGAGGCCTTCCGGATCGCGGGTTTAGAAATGGCGGCTGAAAATGAACGCATCTTAGGTCTACGTAACCGTCTGTGGGCAGGCCTGCAAGGCATGGAAGAAATTCATTTGAACGGCGATATGCATGCGCGCGTGGCAGGCAATTTGAACGTCAGTTTTAATTATGTCGAGGGTGAATCCTTAATCATGGCGCTGAAAGATATCGCAGTGTCATCCGGTTCGGCCTGTACCTCGGCCAGCTTGGAGCCCTCTTACGTGTTACGCGCCATCGGGCGTAGCGACGAGTTGGCGCATAGCTCCATACGGTTTACCTTGGGTCGTTATACAACGACTGAAGATGTGGACTACACGATCAAGTTAGTGCGCGATAAAGTCGCCAAATTACGTGAGCTATCGCCGCTGTGGGATATGTATAAAGAAGGTGTGGATATCTCCAAGATCCAATGGGCTGCCCACCACTAAGATAGTGTTAGTGGCTAGGTAACGGGTGGTAAAAGTTGGGTTATTGATTTATATTGCGCGGTGCCCCTGGCCGAAGGGGATATAGCGCCGCTTATGGACGGCCGATATAGTAGTGTGAGCGAGGAGTAAAACATTATGGCTTACAGCGATAAAGTATTAGATCATTATGAAAATCCGCGTAACGTGGGTTCGTTTACCAAAGACGATCCTAGCGTAGGAACTGGGATGGTAGGGGCACCTGCCTGTGGCGACGTGATGCGCCTGCAAATTAAGGTCAATGAGCTAGGCGTCATTGAAGATGCGCGTTTCAAGACCTATGGTTGCGGTTCCGCCATCGCGTCCAGTTCGTTGTTGACGGAATGGGTCAAGGGCAAAACCTTAGACCAGGCCCGCCAGATTAAAAACACCGATATCGCCACCGAATTGGCCCTGCCGCCGGTGAAGATCCATTGTTCGGTGCTCGCCGAAGACGCCATTAAGGCCGCCATCGACGATTTCAAATCCAAGCAACATGCCGATGCGCAGAAATCCGCGTGAATATGAGCATCAGTCTTACCGAAGCGGCGGCAAACCGAGTTAGAACCTTCCTGCAAAAGCGTGGACGTGGCGCGGGTTTGCGTCTGGGCGTGCGCACCAGCGGGTGTTCCGGGTTGGCCTATGTGATGGAATACGCCGATCAGATCGAGCCTACCGACGAGGTCTTTGAAGAGCACGGCGTCAAGCTCATCGTGGACAAAAAAAGTCTGGTTTACCTCGATGGTACGCAAGTCGATTTCACCAAAGAAGGATTGAACGAGGGGTTTAAATTTAATAATCCCAACGTCAAGGGCGAATGTGGTTGCGGCGAGAGCTTTACCGTATAGTCGTAGCAGCTTTTTTTGCGCCTTTCAATATTAGTATTTAATAAAATAATGTTGTCTGTGCGGGAGACATTGCAGCGCGGTAAAATATCGCGTTGCCGGTTCGAGGATGGCCAATGTACGACAATGACTTCGCCTTGTTTGGCCTGCCAGTGGCGTTTGCGCTTGACACAGCGGTGTTGACGGCACGCTATCGTGACCTGCAACGCGCCGTACACCCCGATAAATTCATCCAGGCCAGCGAGGCAGAGCGCGTGCTGGCCGTGCGCCAAGCGGCGCGTATCAATGACGCCTACCAACATTTAAAAACTCCCTTGGCGCGTGCGCAATATCTACTGACGCTGCATGGACACGGTTTAGTGGCAGAGCACGCGACGCTTAAAGACCCCGAGTTTTTGCTAGAGCAAATGGAATTGCGTGAGGCGTTGAGCGAGGCGGATAGTGCGGCATTGGCACGCCTGCAGATGCAAATTGAGCAGCGTTTGCAAACCTTAATTCAGGCATTGGAGAGCGGTTTCGCCGCCGCGCAGCCGGATTGGGCGCAGTTACAAGTGGTGGTGTTAAAAACGCAGTTTATGCACAAATTACGCAACGAGGCTGAGCTACGCGCTGAGCGCTTGTTGGGGATGTAACCAGAGGTTTTAGACGTAGCATGGCCTTATTACAAATTTCCGAACCGGGCGAATCCACCGCGCCGCATCAACATCGCTTAGCGGCGGGCATAGACCTGGGCACCACGCATTCGTTGATCGCGACGGTGCGCAGTGGCGTGGCGGAGACCTTGCCCGATACGCAGGGCCGCCATCTATTGCCTTCAGTGGTCCGTTACATCGCGTCCGGCGCTGCCCCCGTCGTGGGCTGGGAGGCCATTGCGCAGGCGACGGAAGACCCGCATAACACGATTGCCTCCATTAAGCGTTTGATGGGGCGCGGTAGCGACGATGTGCGCGCGCTGCATGCGCGTTTGCCCTATGAATTCAATTTGAACGATGCCCGCGTGCCGCGTTTGCGCACCGCAGGGGGCGAGTTCAGCGCCATAGAAATCTCGGCCGAGATATTAAAAAATTTGCGCGTGCGCGGCGAACAAACGCTGGGAGGCGAACTGACTGGCGTGGTGATCACGGTGCCCGCATATTTTGACGACGCCCAACGTCAGGCCACTAAAGACGCCGCAAAATTGGCGGGCCTCAATGTCTATCGTTTGCTTAATGAACCGACGGCGGCGGCGGTCGCGTATGGTCTGGATAGCGGCACCGAGGGCGTAGTGGCGGTGTACGATTTAGGCGGGGGCACGTTTGATATCTCATTGTTACGCCTCAATCGCGGTATATTTGAGGTCTTGGCCACTGCCGGGGATACGGCGTTGGGTGGTGACGATATGGATCACGTCATCGCGGAATATTTATTACAACAGGCGGGCGTCACGCGTTCCGATATGGACGCCAAAGACTGGCGACGTTTGTTGCGCGATGCGCGGACCTATAAAGAGCGCTTGACGGATGCTCCGGCCGTCGCCGTGGAAGTACGTACCGGCGAGCGTGTCGCGTACCAAGGTGAATTGTCGCGTACGCAATTTGAGGCCTTGATAGAAAATTTATTGCAGCGCACGCTAACGCCGTGTCGGCGTGTACTCCGCGATGCCGGTGTTGCCACCGCTGAAATCGTCCAAGTGGTGATGGTCGGCGGCGCCACGCGTACGCCACGCGTACGTGCGGCGGTAGAACAGTTTTTTGCGCGACCGCCGTTGGTCGATATCGATCCCGATAAGGTCGTCGCCATCGGTGCCGCGATACAGGCTAACACCTTGGCCGGGAATAAATCGGGCGACGAATTATTATTGTTGGACGTGTTGCCCCTGAGTTTAGGCTTAGAGACCATGGGTGGCTTGGTCGAACAAATTATTCCGCGCAATACCACCTTGCCGGTGACGCGTGGGCAGGAATTCACGACCTTCAAAGACGGTCAAACCGCGATGGCCTTGCATATCGTGCAAGGTGAGCGCGATTTAGTCGCCGATTGCCGATCTTTAGCACGCTTTGAATTGCGCGGCATCATGCCGATGGTGGCGGGCATGGCGCGTGTTTTAGTCACCTTTCAAGTGGATGCCGATGGTTTGTTGAATGTCAGTGCGCGTGAACAATTCAGTGGTGTGGCGACCGATATTGTCGTTAAACCGTCTTACGGTTTGAAAGACGGCGAAATCGAACGCATGTTGCGCGATTCGTTTGAATACGCGCAAGTCGATGTGGTGCAGCGCCGTTTGCGTGAGCAGCAAGTCGAGACGGATCGCGAAATCGCCGCCGTCGCAACGGCCCTGGCGGTGGATGGCGATCAACTGTTGTCGGCGTCCGAGCGTGTTGTCATTGAGGCCGCGCTGGCGGCGTTGAAACAAGCGCGCGCAGGCGACGACCCCATCGCCATGCAAGATGCGGTCAAGGCGATGGAAAAAGCCGCGACAGACTACGTTGGACGGCGCATGAACAGCAATATACGCAAGGCCATGGCCGGTCATAAGATAGACGAATTTTAGTGAGTAGCCTATGACCCAAATTATTGTATTACCGCATGTGGAGCTGTGTCCCGAGGGCGCAGTAATAGAGGTCAAACCCGGTGTTAGCGTGTGTGACGCCTTATTGGACAATGGCATAGAGATCGAGCATGCGTGTGAAAAATCTTGCGCCTGTACGACCTGTCATATCTATGTGCGTGAAGGTGGGGACTCCTTGGCGGCGGCGACCGACGATGAAGAAGACATGTTAGACAAGGCATGGGGTTTAGACACGGATTCGCGCCTGAGTTGTCAGGCCTTGGTCGGCAAGGACAATCTTGTCGTAGAGATTCCCAGATATACGATCAATATGGTCTCCGAACATCACTGAGAGGTAGCGTTATGAGCATCAAATGGACGGATACGCGCGACATCGCCATCGCCTTGGATGAGGCGCATCCGGATATCGATCCGCAATTTGTGCGCTTCACCGATTTGCATCAATGGGTGGTCGGGTTAGAAGATTTTAGCGACGACCCCCAGCGTTCTAATGAAAAAATATTGGAAGCGATACAAATGACCTGGTTGGAAGAGCGCGGTTAAATAATTTATTTACCAACTGATGTACGCGTATCCCTTGTGTTGCAATTCCATCAATGCCGCCGCGCCTACGTCGATGATTTCTGCAAACGGGACTAAATCTTCCGCTGTCAATTTTAAAGACCGCATCGTATTACCGCAGGCGACAAATTTAACCCCATATTGATGCAAACTCGAAACGCGTTCCTGCGTTTCCTTGGCGACCGGGCGCGTGGGTTTTTTGGCCAGAATTTGCAGGCCGGGACCTATGCAGACCACTACAATGGCGATATCGTCGGTATATTTGCGCAACATCGCGCCGATGGAAAACAACACACTGTTGTGATAATCCGCCTCGCTTTTATTAAATTGATAGACGACCTTGTTGGGTGGTTCTTCGCCGGGAAACCGCAAGGTGTTTTCTTCCGCTTTGACACTTGTGTGCAACGCGACGGCCAGACCGCCGCCTGCGACTAACTGGCCAAGCAAGCGCCGTCGCACCTTATTGTAGGGCTGGGTGATCAAGCGATTTAGGTAGGTGGATTTAGCCATAGCAGCGCCCTCGTCAGGTGGTTCCCTAAAGTGATATGCAACTAAAGTAGCATGAAAGCGCGAGCCTTCCTACGAGCGACGTGAAATAACCGGGTTACACTCCACTTGTAATATTATAACTAATTGATTATAAAAGGTAAAAAGTAATTAGTGTAGGCGGGCTCGCGCGGTGTACATTAATTGATTGTTACAAACTGAAACACTCTGTTACCTGAGCGCAAAGAATGTGACGGCGGCTTGCTTTATTCTAAACGGGTCATCATGTGATGATATTGAATTACGACACAAGGAGATGAATATGCAACGTCCTTATCGCGCAATTATTGTGGTCACTCTGTTGGCGGCCGGTGCGGCGCTGGCGGCCGGGTGTACGCATTGGAGGCACAAAAATCCGGAAGAGCATGCGGCGTACATGGTGGAGAAGACCACTAAAAAGCTTGATTTGAATGCGCCGCAGATCGCCAAACTAAATGTGTTGCGCGATCAAATACTGGCGGTGGCGAAGGAACATAAGCAAGTGCATGCGACTATGCACAAAGATGTGTTGTCATTATTCTCGCAGCCTACGTTTGATCGCCAGGGCGTCACGAATATGGTAAGCGAACGTACTAAGACGGTCAACGAGAAAGCGCCCGCCATCATCAATGCATTTGGTGATTTCTATGATAGCTTGGATGCCAAACAACAGGCCAAATTAAAGGAGTTTTTAGAAGATCGTATGGAACATTTCGGAGCGGGCATGCACGGTACCGACTAAAGTTGGCGCTGTGAAGACATCCCCGTCTTGCGGGGATGTCTTTTTGTTTGTGCGCAATGGGCGTAGAGGCAGCCTATACTGTAATGCCGAACAGGGAGAAATAGACGTATGGGGCACCTGCTGCTAATCGATGACGATGAGCGTTTGGCGGCGCTGTTGGCGCGATATTTTGAGCGATTTCAATTGACCATGGACAGTGCCGTAACGCCTAGCGATGGGCTGCGGAAATTGCGCGGTCACCACTATGATATGGTCATACTCGATGTGATGCTCCCAGAGCAAGATGGGTTTGAAGTCTGCAAAAATATACGTAAATTCAGCGCCGTTCCCATCATCATGTTAACCGCGCGTGGCGAGGTGACGGACCGTGTGGTCGGACTGGAGTTGGGCGCGGACGATTACCTGGCCAAACCTTTTGAGCCGCGCGAATTAGTGGCAAGAATTCAAAATGTGCTGAAACGTATAGTACGCACAGGTACCGGCGGTGCGTTACTAAAATATGAGCGTTTGACGATAGACACAGACACGCAGTTGGTGAGTGCGGATGGTAAAGACGTGGCATTCAGTGCGCTGGAGTATCAATTTTTAATATTGCTCGCGCAACATCCGAATAAGGTCTTTAGCCGGGATGAGATATTAAATGAACTAAAAGGGATAGATGCGGATATTTACACAAGATCCGTCGATATATTAGTTAGTCGCGTGCGCCAAAAAATCGCCCCTCTTGAATTGATTAAAACGGTGCGCGGAGCGGGCTATTGCTTCACGGGTAAGCCGCTATGAGGGCCATGGCGCGCAATACACTCTTAGAAAAATACCTGCCTCGCTCGATCAAGGCGCGGGTCTCATTGCTGTTTTTGGCGATGGCGGCGGTGTTCGCTTTAGTGTTGGCCGGCATTATCGCCTGGGCGATGCGCGATCATTTTAACCAGACGGTTAGGCCGCACTTAGAGCAATATCTGGAATATGTGCGTGCTGATATCGGCAATCCGCCCAACCTTGAGCGCGCGCGCGAGATTGCACTGCGAGTGCCCGTGGAAATAGCGGTGCAGGGTGCGAACGTGCGGTGGTCGTCGAGTGGGCGTCAGGTAGATATAGACGCGATAAAAGAGCATCGGCGTTTTATATTAAACGGTGTTCAATATTTTACCGGGGAATATGGAGAGCGTGAATATTTGGTGACGCGTTATCCTGATAGTACGGTCGTTTTTTCTATTCCGCATCCGCACCACGAATCCGGCTGGCGCAGGGTCGCGCCCTTTGCAGTGTTGCTGATATTATTTTTTGGGTTTTATCACATTATGCGTTATTTTTTTGCGCCCGTAGCGACATTAAAAGAAGGGATACAAAAAATCGGTAGTGGCGAGCTGACTCACCGCATCGTAGTGCCGCGCCGGGATGAATTGGGGGAATTGGCGATCAGTATTAATGCGATGGCTGACGACATAGAAAAAATCCTCGATGCAAAGCGCCAGCTCCTGTTGGCGATCAGCCATGAATTGCGCACGCCGGTGACGCGCGCCAGGGTGTCCGCAGCGATGGTGGAAGACGCCCGGCAAAGGACTGATTTAGAGCGCGATCTAGTGGAGATAGACCGTTTAATAGAAGAATTGCTCGAGGCGGAACGCCTCAGCGTTCAACATGCCATACTGCACAAAGCACAGCTAGATCTATGCCGTTTAGTGCATGAGCTTAGTACACCGTACATCGAACGCGGCGTGGATGTAGCGTGCGCGGGTCCGGTAGTGTTAATGCTAGACGAGGTGCGTATAAAAATATTGTTAAGAAACTTGCTCGACAATGCCTTTAGCCATGGACAAAGCGGCTACCGCGCGCCTACGCTACGCGTGAAAGCGACAGGTAACGAGGTTGTTTTGGAAGTGCGTGATTATGGTCGCGGCGTGGATAAAACCCAGCTGGCGCAATTGACCCAACCTTTTTACCGCGCCGATGCCGCGCGTCGCCGTGCGACCGGTGGGCATGGTTTGGGCCTGTATTTATGCCGCAAGATCGTCGAGGCGCACGGCGGTCGTTTGGAAATCTCTAGTGAAATCAACGCGGGCCTGGTCATTAAGGCGATTCTTCCGCGCGCTCAGGGTGAATTATTGTCACCCGTGGAATAACTTCGTTGTGTAACCTGTTTATCCTTGTAGAGATATCTCGGACACACCTGCGAAGGACACATGAGCAAGTTTGAAGAATTAATCGTTGAGCAGATACCACGTCTACGGCGTTATGCGCGGGCCTTGGTGGGTGAGCGCGCGCGTGCCGACGATCTTGTGCAGGATACGCTGGAACGTGCGTGGACGCGCTTTCATTTGTGGCGGCACGGCAGCAATTTGCGCGCCTGGTTGTTTACGGTGATGCATAACGTATTTGTCAACCAGTACCGCAACGGCGATCGCGGGCGAACTTCTTCATTGGATGAAAATTTTGAAATTCCTATGCGCGATGGTAGCGAAGTATCTATGCAGATGCGTGACCTACACAATTCATTGGCACAATTACCGGATGATTTTCGCGAAGTAATATTATTAGTCGGCGTAGAGCAGTTGACTTATGAAGAGGTCTCTGAAGTGTTAAATATCCCATTGGGTACTGTGATGTCGCGACTTTCGCGTGCCCGCGAAAAATTACATGTCTTGATGTCCGGTCAAGTGAAGCCGTTGCGGAGAATCAAATGACGAATGTGCATCCAGTAACAGAAAATGATTTGCACGCATACGTGGATCAACGTTTAGACCCGGCGCGGCATGCGCAGGTGGAGGCCTATTTGGCGGCGCATCCAGAGGCCGCCACGCAAGTGCTGATTTATCGCGAGCAAAAAACCTTGTTGCGTAATGCGTTTGATCCCGTACTGGCGGAGCCTATTCCCAAACACATGCTAAAAGCGCGTAGCCGACGCTGGGGGCGGCCTCAATTATTAGCGGTTGCCGCTTCGTTAACGATGGGCGTGAGCATAGGTTGGTGGGTACACGGCGAGACGGCGTTAAAAAAGAATGCGTTATTGGTGTCCTTGCCGATGCAGGCAACGGTAGCGCACGCGGTATATACAACGGAGGTATTGCATCCGGTCGAAGTCGGCGCGGATCAGCAAGACCACCTGGTAAAATGGCTGTCGAAGCGACTCAATAAACCGCTGCATGCACCGGTGCTGCAGCATGCCGGTTATCAATTGGAAGGCGGGCGTTTACTCCCGGGAAATAGCGGTCCTGCCGCGCAATTTATGTATCGCGACAGCGCCGGGCAACGTTTGACTTTGTATTTGCGTAAAGCCTTGGCGGAGAATTCCGATACGGCGTTTCGCTATGCGCGAGAAAGCGGCGTCAGCGTTTTCTATTGGGTCGATGGCGATATGGCCTATGCGCTATCAGGCGACATCGCGCGCGAAAAATTATTGATTGTAGCGGATGCGGTGTATCGGGATTTGATGAAATAGATACGCCATCGCGGGCTTACGTTGCGTAGGCGATATCTCACGCATGCCGGTGGCGTCCACGTAGGAGTTTGTCGGGTTGACTATTGAACAGCGTTCAAATATATTTTGCGCACGTTACAATCGTATACAAAAGGGAGGCGTATGGCGCGACGGTCCGATCACTCTAAAGAAGAATTGAGGTCGATGATACTAGATGCAGCGCAGCGCAATCTGGTGCAAGCGGGATACGCGGGTTTGACTGCGCGCAAGATCGCATCCGACATAGATTATACGGTCGGGACGCTATATCATAATTTTCAAAATCTCGATGATATCGTCTTGCACGTCAATGCACGCACTTTAGACGATTTGTATGACGCCCTACGCGCGGCGTGCGAGCGGCATCGCGAGGCGCAGCAGCGCGTGATGGCGATAGGGCGAACCTATATCGATTTTGCCTTTAAAAACAGGAATCGCTGGAGTGCGGTTTATGATATTCCGGTGCGCAAAGAGACTCCGGTGCCCGATTGGTATCGAGCGCGCGTGACGCGCAATTTGGAGTATGTGGCCATCCAGTTGGCACCGTTAGTGCCGGAAATCAATCCGCAACAATTGCGTAAATCCGCTTATATGATTTGGTGTAGCGTGCATGGCATGTGCGTGTTATCGGTAGGGCATAAATTGGAGGTTCCGCGCGCGGAGCTGGGCGTGCTCGCGGAAAACTTTATTAAAGATTATATCGCCGGTTTAGTGATAAGAGATAGAGAAAAAACGCGTGTCGTAAAACGCGAGGCCTATGTGCAATAAGAATAATGGTTGAGAATAACAAATTATAATAACAACGTGTGACTATAAGCCCTAAAAAGGCGCGCCATCCACGTGTGGCATAATAAGCATAAAAAACCGGTAGAGAAGATCGAGACAATAATGAGATAACGACTCGATAATAATCGAATATATAGAATTATAAATTCACTCCATGGCGAGAGCTCCCCGAGCGATATCGGGGAGCGTCTTATTTTTGACGTTGTGCTACCCGCTATGTCCCTACGCTCGTTCCCCTAATCCTTGCAACTATTAGGGTGTGTGCGCTGGAAGTCGCTATTCCTAAGGCGTAATAATCCACTATAATCCAATACCCCAATGAGGGGCGGGAGGCGCAGTCTGTGCGTCGATTCGTTTGCGCATGGTAGAGGTGAGTGTGATGAATTTGCAGAGTGATATTCGCCCGGTTCCGACACGTGAAAACGGCTATCTAAATGGGCATGCACAGCTATTGGTGGATAGTTTTAGGCGCTGGACAGGGCGCACGTTGATAGACTGCGCGCCCGCAGAGCTTGGGCGGGAGTTGTTTTATGCGCCGTTTGTCATCGCGTCGCATGACACACAATCCGCTCCCGTCTTCAATTACGCGAATTTAGCGGCGCTGCAATTGTGGGAGACGAATTGGGAGATGTTTACAAGCAAGCGTTCTAGCGACAGCGCGGAGGCCGACGCGCAGGTGGAACGGGAACAATTTATGGCGCGTGTCGCTGCCCAGGGCTGTGTGTCCGGTTATAGCGGGGTGCGTATTTCTATGCAGGGGCGGCGTTTTCGCATCGACAACGCGACAGTGTGGAATGTATTAGATGCGGCGGGGGGCTACCATGGGCAGGCGGTGTGGTTTGACGCATGGCAATACATCGAGTGAGTTTTGGCGCCGCTAGGCCGCTAAAATGCAACGTCTAAACCTACCAAAAAATAGTCTTCTTTATTGTTGTGGCCGTAACGTGTGTTGTCGATGACGAGAAAATCGGTGGTGATTTCGATGATTCCGCGCACATTGCGCGCGAAATAATGGCTGGCGTTGGCGGTAATGGCGTTTATGGCGATGCCACGATATAGGTTGGATGCGCCTGCCAGCGTGCCGGGGTTGACGTAATTGTAGAGCAACGAAAAACTCGATCCTGCGTCAACGATATAGTCTAATCCGGCAATTCCGCCGTACCACGTATCCGCGACATTGGTGCGTTGAAAATCATCCCAGCGCACTAATAGCGCCTGCCCATATAGATAAAAGCGCTCAGCGACCGCCAGGCTGCCATCGACGCCGCTGACGGTGCGCGTTATTTGTGCGGTTCCGGCGGCATTGGCGCCTGCACCGATTTGCATGAACAGACCGCCTTTTAATATCTCGGTGTCTAGCCCCACGCGTGCGAAGTAATTTTTTTTGTTGTTATTATCGAAAATTCTATCGCTACGCGCGAGTCCGGGCGAATTCAGCTCATAGCTTGCGCCCACGCCATTGCCGTTGCTCGCGCCCATCGTCAATGCGCCATAAATGAGATCTAAATTGAGTAGCACACCGCGATCATGTCCTAGTCCGGCGAGATCGTATGGAAGATAGTCTTGCACGGTCAGGCGACGGCGGCGTGCGTACATCAGATCGGAAATCGGAAATTGTCCTATGGTCACCGTGCCGAGTATACCGGTGTAACGCAGTGTCGCCTGGTCTATCGGTTGATAGGGTGAGATACTGCGGTCGGCAAAGGTGGCGTTGAATTGAAAGCTGACATTAGACGTGAGGGCCGTGCCGCCGAGCACGTCGAGGCGATAGGGGGCTTGAATGTCGTAGGCGGTGTTGGCGACTGTGGCGCCGCTTTGGGGGTCTATGTATTCGCCTCGTCGCACGCGTGCATAGGCTTGTGTGCGTATCGAAATCGGCAACACGCGCGGTAAATGGATTTGGTTGTCCTGGGTATCTATCGTACTCAGGTCTTCCCAATGCGGAAGCACATAGCCACGGCGCACAAAGGCGTCGCCGGCATGGTTGAGTTTTGGGCCAGCGCTATGGCATACGGCGCAACTGATTTCATATTGGCGGGTAAAATGCGGGCTGGCGATGCCGAGACGCAGCACGCCGCATAGGCAAGCGAGGGCCAGCCCTATCCGAATAGTCAAAAATTTAAACGTCGATGTACTCATAAGCGCTGCAATGTTTTAACGCAGGTTTTGCGCCATGTGTACGTGGTAGCGGGGCGATATATTTCCTATGGTACTTGCGCGGATTTAGAATTAAGGTAAAATGACCTAATATCGAACTGGTTTTTTTGATGCAGGCGTCTTGGACTATACTTAAAGTTTTAGGCGTGCGCGGTTTGTTGGCCATTGTTTCAACAATTACAAAGCACTACACTAGCGCATTTTCACAGCGAGGTTTTCCATGGCACTAGAACGTACGATTTCTATCATCAAGCCCGACGGCGTGGCCAAAAATGTCATAGGTGAGATTTATGCGCGGTTTGAGAAGGCCGGTTTGCGTATCGTCGCGGCCAAGATGATGCACTTGTCTAAGGGCCAGGCGGAAGAGTTTTATGGCGTACATAAGGCGCGTCCGTTTTTTAACGATTTGGTTAAATTTATGACCTCCGGCCCGGTCATGGTGCAGGTGTTGGAAGGTGAAAACGCCGTCGCCGAGAATCGCGATGTAATGGGCGCCACCAATCCTAAAGAGGCCAAACCAGGGACGATCCGCGCCGATTTCGCCAAATCTATCGACGAAAATGCCGTCCATGGCTCGGATGCGCTGGAAACCGCGCGTAATGAGATCGCGTTTTTCTTTAAGGACAGTGAGATTTGTCCGCGTACCCGATAATGGCGGATACGCTACGCAATCCGGTCAATTTATTCGATCTTGACCAAGCGGGAATGGAAGGGTTTTTCGCGACGTTAGGCGAGAAGCCCTTTCGCGCCACGCAAGTGTTGAAATGGATGCACCAGCAAGGCGTGACGGATGTCGCGCAAATGACCAATTTATCCAAGGAGTTACGCGCGCGTCTGACGCTGGCGGCGAGTTTCAAATTGCCTGAAATCGCATTCGAACAGGCCTCGGCCGACGGGACGCGCAAGTGGTTGGTGCGCCTGCACGATGGCAACTGCATCGAGACGGTGTTCATCCCCGAGCATGACCGCGGCACCCTGTGCATCTCCTCGCAAGTGGGCTGCGTGTTGAATTGCGCGTTCTGTTCGACCGCACAACAAGGTTTTAATCGTAATTTGACCACCAGCGAGATCATCGGCCAATTATTTTTGGCGCGCCGGGCCTTGGGTGCGGCCAAGGACAATCGCGTGGTCAGCAATGTTGTGATGATGGGCATGGGCGAACCGCTGCTCAATTTCGATCAAGTGGTGCCCGCGCTCAATTTGATGTTGGATGATAATGCCTATGGCTTGTCTAAACGGCGTGTGACGGTGAGTACTGCCGGTGTAGTGCCCGCTTTGGATCGTTTGCGTGAGGTCACTGACGTGGCCCTGGCGGTGTCGTTGCACGCGACGCGCGATGAATTGCGCGATGAACTCGTACCGTTGAATAAAAAATATCCGATTGCGGAATTATTGGCGGCCTGTAAGCGTTATATCGAAGGTAAGGCGCATCGCTCTATCACGGTGGAGTATGTAATGTTGGATGGGGTCAATGACCAGCCGCAACATGCGCGTGAATTGGCGCGTTTGCTACGCGATCTCCCGGCCAAGGTCAATTTAATCCCGTTTAACCCGTTTCCAAATAGTCGTTATCGCCGTTCGAGTGCTGAGGCGATAGATCGCTTTCAGTCGCAATTGATCGCACTGGGGATGATCACCGTCGTACGGCGTACGCGCGGCGATGATATTGATGCCGCGTGTGGCCAGTTGGCGGGGCAGGTGCGTGATCGTACGCAACGCAGTGCGCGGCTATTGCGCAACGCCGCCGAGGTTGCGAATGCGGCATCTTAGCGGGTGGGTACCGGGTTCGCGCATGGCGACCGGGTGGCTGGCCGCGTGCCTAGGGCTGGTCATGATAGTAGGGTGTACCACGACCACTAAGCGTGCGCCGGATCAAGAAATCGCGCGCGTGAACACCCATTTGGCCATGCAATACTTGCAACGCGGGGATTTTGAAACCGCGATAGAAAAGCTTAATAAGGCCTTAGCGGCGGATAGCGCGCTGGTGGAGACGCATGCGACGGCAGCCTTGATTTACGACCGTGTAGGCAAGTACGACGAGGCCGAGGACCACTACCGGCAGGCCATTGCCTTGACCCGCCCCGACAGCGACGATTCGGCCTCCGCCTATAACAACTATGGCGTGTTTTTGTGTAAAAGAGGTAAAATTAACGATGCGGCCGACAATTTTAAACGGGCCTTCAGCAATATGTTTTATAACAGTCCTGAGGTTGCTTATGAGAATGCCGGGGTATGCCTGGCACGCCAGCCGGGCCGCGAGGGTCAGGCCGAGGCCTATTTGCGTAAGGCCTTGGAGTTGAAACCGCAGTTGGCGATGGCTTTACAGACCTTGGCGCAACTGCAATTCGAGCAAAAGCATTTTTTACAGGCGCGCGCGTTTATTCAGCGTGCCCATGGGGCGGCGGCCCCTACGGCGGCCAGTTTGTGGCTTGCGTATCGCATTGAACGACAGTTAGGCGATTCCAAAGCGGCTGCCGATTTGGCCCAGCAACTGCGTAACCGCTACGCAGATACGGAACAAGCGCGGCAGCTTGCAGAGTTACGGGATAGGTAGGAGGTTCGATGAGTACGGGTAATGTAGTGATAAAAGACGCAGTTCTTGACGCCGATACGGATACGGATACGGATACCGATATCGAGATACGCGCGCGCACCTTGGCGCGTGTCGAAGTGCCGGTGTCGCAAGACGCCAAGACGGCGGCGGCCGAACTGAACGAAGTCATTAAGCAGAATGGCGACCAAGGGCCGGGTTCATTTTTGCGTTTGATGCGTGAACATCTCAGTAAATCGGAAACCGATGTGGCCTTTGATTTACGCATGAGTGTAAAGCAAGTCGTCGCATTGGAAGAAAACGCCTTCGATAATATGGCCGCGCCTATTTATGTGCGCAGTTCCCTGCGCCGTTACGCCGAATATCTCGGCTTGTCGCCGGTGATCGTGTTGGATTGCTATGAGCGTTTAGGCGCGGGTCAGCCGCCCCCGTTGAAGCGGGTGTCGCAGTGGGGCAACGTGCGTGCCGCCGCGCCGCAACCGCATGATAATCGTTGGCTGGCCTATATGTTTATCGCCATCTTGTTTGTGCTGGTGTTTTTCTGGTGGTCTACGGCCTTGTTAAATGGCAAATCGGATCGCACCTCAATGACCGAGGCGGATGCCGTACGTTCTTCGCAACAAACCACCATCATCACCCCCTTGGCACCTTCGTCGTCGCCGGATCGAACCGCCGGGCGGTAGAACATCATTAACGGGCAAGGGGTAGAGGGGTAGCAATGAGCCTACGCCTCGCCGTTAGGGGGTTGGTAGTGACACTACGACCCTGGGTGCAGCAAGTCCACCCCTCCACCTAGACATTTTGCGCGCGAACCCGCACAATGCGCCGAATTACCCCTGATAGGCCTCTCCACTGACACGAGGATTAGTCTTGTCCACCTTGCAAGCGGTGCGTGGGATGCACGACATCCTGCCTGAACACATGCCTTATTGGTCTAAATTAGAACGCGCGCTATGCGACTTGTTTGCGGCCTACGGCTATTCTGAAATGCGTCTGCCCATTGTCGAAAAAACGGAGTTGTTTAAGCGCTCCATCGGCGAAGTGACCGACATCGTTGAAAAAGAGATGTACAGTTTCGACGACCGCAATGGCGAATCCTTGACCTTGCGTCCCGAGGGCACGGCCGGTTGTGTGCGCGCGGGAATTGAACACGGTTTAATTCAGCCGCAACAAGCGCATAAATGGTGGTATAGCGGGGCGATGTTTCGTCACGAGCGCCCGCAAAAAGGGCGTTATCGTCAGTTTCATCAAGTCGGGATAGAGGCGTTTGGACTGGAAGGCCCCGATGTTGATGTTGAGTTGATATTGCTGACGCGCCGTTTATGGCAGGTGCTGGGACTGTCGGCGGTCGTACAACTGGAAATAAACACCCTGGGCAGCAGCGAGTCGCGCCACGCCTATCGCGCCTTATTGGTGGAATATTTTAACGCCCACCGCGACCGCTTGGATGAAGATAGTGTGCGGCGTTTAGAGCGCAATCCGTTGCGTATACTGGATAGCAAGAATCCCGATCTCAAGCCCGTCATTGAGGCCGCGCCGCGTTTGTACGACAGTTTAGACGAGGCCTCGCGGACGCATTTTTCGCAACTGCAAGAGTTATTGCAAGCGGTGGGCGTGTCGTTTACGGTGAATCCGCATTTGGTGCGCGGACTGGATTATTACAATCGCACCGTCTTCGAATGGAAAACGGATCGCTTAGGCGCGCAGGCCGCAGTGGCGGCGGGTGGGCGTTACGACGGATTAGTAGCCCAGTTGGGTGGCAAACCAGTGCCCGCGATAGGCTGCGCTTTGGGTATGGAGCGCGTGGTCGCGCTGTTGCAGGAGATCGGAGCGGCCCCGCTGGCTGAGCGCGTAGATGTTTATATGGTGATGGCGGGCGATGCGGCATTGCGTGCCGGGCTAGGCTTGGCCGAGCAGTGGCGCGATGACATCCCGGGGCTGCGCATGCTGGTCAATACCGGGGGCGGGAGTTTCAAGGCGCAATTCCGGCGCGCGGATCGCAGTGCGGCGCGCTGGGCGGTCATCCTCGGCGATGATGAGGTACGCGAGCAGGTGGTCACCCTCAAGCCGTTGCGTGAGCAGGGCGAACAACTGCGCGTGGCGTGGGCGGATGCCAGCGGGACGTTAAAATCCTTGCTAGGCCTGACCACATCGTCAATGACATAGGATACAATAACGCCGCCGCGATTCGGGCGGGTGTAGATTCTCACAAGGGGTATGCCGTGGACGTGTTACAAACGGAAGACGAGCAAGTCGACCAGTTCAAGCAGTGGTGGGCAAAAAACGGCAAGCAAGTATTGTTGGGTATCGCCATCGCGGCGGCGTTGGCGACCGGCATACGCCTATGGGTGCAGTATCAAGAAGGTCGGCGCATGGCGGCGGCGGTGCTCTATGAGCAAGTATTGCAGGCCATGGAGAAGAAAGACAACGCGACGGCCATGCAGCAGGGTGCGGCGGTCATAGAGCAATATTCCGGTACCGCGTATGCCGCGTTAAGCGGCTTGGTGATGGCGCGTTTGGAATGGGAAAAAGGCGAAAAAGACGCGGCGCGCAAGCGTCTGATGTGGGTGATCGAACATACCGGTAACGCCGAATTGCAACATGTGGCGCGTTTGCGTTTGGCGCGTCTCTGGATGGCCGATAACAAATTGGAAGAGGCCGTCAAATTAGTCAATCAGCAAGATGCGGGCGCATTTACCGCCGCGTATCAATTTATTAAAGGCGACATTTTACTCCAGCAGGGCAAGCCTCAAGAGGCCCAAGCGGCCTTTTACGCCGTGGTCAACGATGCAACCGCCGTGGGCGAATTACATAATCAGGCCCAGCAACGCCTGGATGACCTGGGCGCGCCGCCGCCGCCGCAACCAGAGGCCAAGTCCTAATGGTGTATCGTCAATTATGCGCGGCCATCGTGCTGGTCGCGGTGGCGGGTTGTGGCATCCAACGTAAGGTCGAACTCGAAGGCTTCGCGTTGTGGGACAAGCCCGTCGCGGAAGTCGAACACGCCAATATAGCGTTAGCATGGGTGCGTAAAATGGGGCGCGGCGGTGCCGAGCGCTATGCCAAATTGCGACCTGAATTGAGCGGCCAGCAACTCTTTTTGGCCGACCGCGATGGCTGGGTGACAAGCTACGACACGGCGAGCGGTAAGACGCGCTGGGTGCATCACTATGATGTGTCTTTTAGCAGCGGTCCGCATGTCGTCAACGAGATGGTGTTGTTAGGTACGCGGGCCGCCGAAGTCGTGGTGTTAGCGCGTGACGATGGACATTTATTATGGCGCAGCCGGGTGTCCAGCGAGGTCTTATCCGTGCCGCAAGCCAATCGTGACTGGGTGGTGGTGCAGACGGTCGATGGTCGCGTCTATTGTTTGCGCAGCCGCGATGGTCAGCGCGTATGGACCTACGATCGTAGCGTGCCGGTGCTGTCACTGCGTGGCACCTCCGGCCCCGTCGTTTTGGAAGACAAGGTAATTGTCGGTTTTGACAACGGCAAGCTCGTCGCGTTGGCGCTGGCCGATGGAAAATTATTGTGGGAGCAGGCCGTCGCCTCACCTCAAGGCCGCACTGAATTAGAGCGCATGGTCGATATCGACGGTGACCTGGCCAGCGATAGTCAATATGTGTACGCCGTCAGTTACCAGGGCAAGATCGCTGCGCTGACCTTGGATAACGGGCGTGTCGCATGGTCGCGCGATATGTCGGCGTTTATTGGGCCGGTGTTGGTCGAGTCGCGGCTCTATATCGTGGATGATAAAGGCGTGTTATGGGCACTGGATCGCGATAGCGGGGCCGCCGTTTGGCGTCAAGATATCCTTAAAGGACAGGCGAGCACTGCGCCGGTGTGGCAAGACGGCACCGTGGCCGTGGGCACGCGCGCCGGGGCCATTTATTGGTTTAATGCCGCTGACGGCGCGGCGTTAGGGCAATTTGGCTATCGCGATCTGGTCAGCAAAATAGAAGATGACGCCAATGTCACCACCTCGGTTGACCCATTCACCCCAGAAGACCTAACGCATGTCTTTGAAGAATATGATGTAGTGGCGTCTCCGGTGGCACAGGGGCGGCGTTTATATGTGTCTTATCGTAACGGTGTGGTCGCTGCCGTGGGATGGCCCATCGACAAGAAGGTTGCGCGGCCTTAGCAGGCTTGTGCAAAACCTGTTAAAATGTGTTTTTTATGTGGCGTCTAGCATCTCATGAACCCCGTATTGGCCCTAGTGGGCCGTCCCAATGTTGGTAAATCGACCCTTTTTAACCGCCTGACCCAGACGCGCGATGCCTTGGTGGCGGATGAACCGGGGTTGACGCGCGATCGCAAATACGGGCGGGGCCGCATCGGGGAACGCCCATACATCGTCATTGATACCGGTGGGTTGACCGGGGACACCAATGTCTTAGATGAACAGATACTCAAACAGGCCTTGTACGCGATAGACGAGGCCGATGCGGTGATATTTTTGGTCGATGGCCGCGCGGGCCTGACCACCGCCGACGAGGTGCTCGCGCAGCGCTTACGTGCCCTTAACCGCCCCATACATCTTGTCATTAATAAATGTGAACGCCTGCAAAAGAACATGATCGAGGCCGAATTTTACGCCTTGGGTTTTGCGCATGTGCATGCAGTGTCGGCGTCGCACGGCGAAGGTATTCCGGATTTAATGGACGCAGTCTTGGCACCGTTCCCGCCCGCGACCGGCGACAGCGCGGCCGGGGCGGATGGTTGCCGGGTCGCCATTATCGGGCGTCCCAACGTCGGCAAATCGACCTTGGTGAATCGCCTATTGGGCGAAGAGCGCATGGTGACTTATGACATGCCAGGCACCACCCGCGACAGCGTTGAAGTCCCTTTTGTGTGGCAGAACCAACCCTATGTATTGATCGACACGGCCGGCGTGCGGCGTCGCGGGCGGGTCGATGAAAAGATCGAAAAATTTAGTGCTATCAAATCGTTGCAGTCGGTCGAGCAGGCCAATGTGGTGATCATGGTGATGGATGCGCGCGACGGCGTGACGGAGCAAGATGCGCATTTGTTGGGCTATGTGTTGGAAGCGGGTAAATCGTTTATTCTGGCCGTCAATAAATGGGATGGGTTGGATAATTATCAACGTGAACGCGTGCGCACCGAGGTCGATAGGCGTTTAGATTTCATAGACTACGTGCCGGTATATTACATCTCGGCCTTGCACGGCAGCGGCGTGGGCCTATTGATGCATGATGTCGCCGAGGCCTATGCCAGCGCCATGCGCGAATTGTCTACGCCGGAACTCACGCGTATGCTGGAAGCGGCCCTGCAAGCCCATCAACCTCCCTTGGTGCAAGGGCGGCGCATCAAATTGCGCTACGCACACCAAGGCGGGCGCAATCCCCCGGTGATTATTGTGCATGGCAATCAAACGGAGCGGGTGCCGGAGGCCTATCGGCGTTATCTTTCCAATATGTACCGCGAGGCCTTGAAACTCGTCGCCACGCCGTTGCGAATCGAATTTCGTTCCAGCGACAACCCTTACGCCGGGCGTCGCAATGTCCTCACTCCCCGCCAGGTCGAAAAGCGGCGGCGCTTAATGAAGCATTTGAAAAAAGGGCGCTAAGCTGTTCCAGCGCGATTTTAGAATAAGTCTTATATGTGCCTGCTTCACTAAAAAGTAAGAAAATCGCCGGATAATACACCCGTACCTTTAAGGTATGGCGGGTAGATCGTATAATTTTTTTTACCGCAGACAGGCCCGGTTTTGGATAGTTTTTTGCATTATCCCAGATTTTCTATCGCTATGTTCGACTCCGTGGTTAGCGTGAGGCGACGCCCATGCTGAGGAATAATTATATGACTTCATTTCTAGCAGCAGACCAAAGATTATCGGCAATGACTACGGCGCTCAACGCGGTAACAGACGCCGTGTTAATTGTGTCGCGTGGCGGCAGTGTGTTGTGGCTAAACCGCCAGGCCGAACATTTGACCGGGTGGCACACGCAAGACGTGACGGGTTTGATGTTGCGCGATATTTTTCATGCCTTATATCCGCATACCGGCGAGCCTATTGCGCAAATATTAACGTATGCCGCGCAACAGACGCGCGAGTGTTTGATTTTGTCGCGCGACGGCGCGCAATACATGGTGGAGTTGAGCGCGGCGAATTGGTTGGATGACGCGCAACAACACATCGGTCATGTCGTAGTGTTTCGTGATATCACCGGTTCGCATATGGTGCATCGTCAAGTGGAATTCTTGACGCATCATGATCCACTTACCGGCTTGATTAACCGCCACGCATTTGAACAACAGTTTACGCAATTATTGCGTGCGCCGCGCGGCTTGCGCGCCGCGCTGTTATACATTGATTTAGATCAGTTTAAATGGGTCAACGAAACGCTGGGTCACGCCGTCGGCGACGAAATGTTGGTGCAGGTCGCGCGCATGTTGGAACGGCGCGTGCGCGGCACCGATGTATTGGCCAATTTCGGCGGCGATATATTTTCGATATTGGCGGTCCAGGTCAATCCATATCAAGCGGAACAGTTGGCGCGTTCGGTGTTGGAGTCGATGCGTAGCATTACGGTGGGTGAAAATGATCAGCGTTTCACCGTTACGGCAAGCATCGGGGTGGTGATGGCCGAGAGCGACGCCGCACTCGCGCCCGCAGAGTTTATGCGGCGCGCCGATGTTGCGTGTAGCATCGCCAAACGTGAAGGCGGAAATCATTTATATTTTTATGCCGGTGAAGATGACGACCGGCGCGCGATGGGCGATATGCCGGTCGTGGAGGCGTTAAAAACGGCGCTGACCGGCGATGCATTGATCGCGCAATTTCAGCCCATCTATGCCGTGCCCGGCGCTGATTTAATGGCCTATGAGGCCTTATTGCGTCTGCCGTCGTCTACGGGCGAATTGCAAGCGCCAGCGCAATTTTTATCCACTGCGACGCGCTACGGGTTAATGCCTGCGTTAGATAAATGGATGATCAAACACGTCATCGCCCAGTTAGTCAAAACACCTGACGAGCAAGCGCGCGTACATCTCAATATCGCAGGGAAATCCTTAGATGAAGGGGGCTTGCTGACATTTATTACCGAGCAACTGCGTATCGCGCAAGTCGATGCCCGGCGTCTTGCATTTGAAGTCTCGGAACAAGATATTGCGGGGCGGCGCGATGTAGTGCGGGAGTTTGCGCAGGGGGTGCGTCAATTGGGGTGCGCGTTTGTGCTCGACGATTTTGGCACCGGCTTCGGTTCTTTTGCGCATTTACGCTATTTGCCGATTGATTATCTCAAATTGAGCGATAGTTTGGTCGCGACCGTGGCCACCGATCCGCTGGCGCAGGCCTTGGTGCAATCCGCCGTTCAGATCGCGCGCGCGATGGGGCGTCATACGATTGCAGGTTACGTGGAAAACGCGGGATTACTGCAACGCCTGGCTGAATTGGGTGTGGATTGGGTGCAGGGTTTCGCGCTCGGCAAGCCGGGGGCTTATCAAGCGCGGCGCGCCGAAAAATTGAAAACGGCGTAATTCGCGATCAATCTTCCAAATCGTGCGCGTGGGTCACACACGCCAGATATTCGCGCGTTAAGGTCTTGCTTTCTTCCACGGCGGGTTGATCGAAGGGGTCTACGCCCATCAACTCCGCCACCACCACTGTTTCCATTTCCAGCAATACGATCAATTCACCTATCGCATAGGCATCGTGGTCCAACAAGGTGAGCGTGCGATTGGGCCGGCCACGGCGCGTCAAGGTGGTGCGCGTGGCCTTGAGTTCGGAGACGAATAACTCGCCGATAGTGTGACCGGCCAGCGCTTTGATCGCGGGGATGTCCTGAAAACGCATAGGGATACGCAATCCCAAATAGCGGAAACTGGGATTAGATAAAAACGTCACCAATTTATCGTCCGGGCCTTCCAGCAATAATTGCAGTTGCGAATGTTGGTCGGTGACGCCGTGCGCTTCGGTGGGGGTGAGCCCGCGATGACGGCCTTGGGCATCGATTTTGCCCAGGCTTTCCGCCCACAATTGACGAAACCAATTGACGATAAAACGCATATTGTCGGCGTACGGCATCACCACGCTGATAGTGCGTCCGTGTTCGGCATGCAGATATTGCGCGGCACCGTTATAAAACGCCGGATTTTGCAAGATATCCGGGTCGGCACAGCGCCGCGCCATGGCGCGCGCGCCTTCCATTACACCGTCGATATCCACACCGGCGATATACGCAGGCAACAAGCCCACCACGGATAACACGGAATAACGCCCGCCTATAGGAGGATGCACGATGGTGGGGACGGCCAGACGTTGCGCCAACTCGTACAGCGCACCTTGTTTGTTTTCGGTGATAAATAAACTGTGTTGGCCGACCGCATCGTCGCCCAAGGCATGTTCCATACGCGGCAGCATAGTCAAAAATTGCGCAAGGGTTTCAGCGGTGTTACCGGATTTTGAAATGACTAGAAACAAGGTTTCTTTAATGTCCAGGCGGTTTAATTCATCCAACGTAGACGGGTCTACATTATCGTAAAAACGTACCGCTACTGTTTTGGGATCGCGATCACCCAAAGTGCGCACTAACATCTCGCCGCCCAGTGATGAACCGCCGATGCCGAACACCACCACGCGTTTAAACGTGCGGGCAATGCGTTGGCCTTGGCGTTTAATCTCGTTGAGATCGGTGATGGCGGGGAGATTTAAAAAACTGCATTGGGTGGCTTGCTGCCATGTTTTAATCTTGGCGCGCAGGCCTTCCAGGCGCGGCGATAGCGCCGCTACATCCGCAGCGCTGACGGCGTTGCCGTCGGGATGGTGGATAAATAAATTGCGGTCATCAATGGCGAGGCGCGAGATGGCGTGCGCGGTCATGGAATCCTCTGTAGCATTGTGAGGTGTTAGGGTGTCCGTGTCGATGCCCATTGTAGCGCTATGTGCGACAGATGCGAAGGGTGTACCAGAGACAACTATTAAAAAGCGTGGCCGCTAATAACACGTAAGGAGTGGTGCCGGGAGGGAGAATCGAACTCCCACGATGTTACCATCACCAGATTTTGAGTCTGGCGCGTCTACCAATTCCGCCATCCCGGCAGCGGGAGGCGGTAGTATATAGCATTTTATAAAAACGGCAAGTGATCGCCGCCGTTAGCTGCCCAAAGCGTTTGCGCCAGCTTGCTAGACATGTTTTTAAGTATATGATAATTATGTGAATATTGTTATTGTAACAAGCCTGCCCGCAATGGCGCGTATTATGCTAATTTTTGTGTAGTCGACTTGTGGATCTGACAATCACAACAGGGAGACAGGGACGCCACACACGGAGGCCTTGGGATATGTTGGGGTTGTAGGGACGCAACGCGGGCAGGGGACGCCTGGGGAGTGTAATACTTAATGGCGGGGCTTGCCCCGCCTTTTCTTTTTGAACGATAGACAAGGTATTTGTAAAAAAGAATGAAATACGCGATGATTTCGTTAGGTGTTTTGGCGCTTCCGGCTTGCCGGACTGCCCGTCATTTAGGCGGTAAATCGTCTTAAGCCGACATCCGTATTATGCACAATTCCCGCAAGGCATTCGAGATAAACTATGCCATTATTCTCCATCTGAGTATAATCGGTTTTTGGATTTACTAAAGAGTCACCACATGGCCAAGCATTTTGTAACAGACACGCAAACGCTGGCGATAGGCGCACAGAAGGATTTACGCACTTTTCCGGTGCGTGTGGAAGGCGATAAGATATTTGTAGAGATCTAAACTTCAGCACGTCACGAGGAAACCGTCATGACCGCCCATCCATCCGTGCAAACCCATTATTTGGCCGACTATCGCGCACCCGATTATAAGGTACACAGTGTAACACTCGATTTTGATCTGGGCGAAGCGCATACGCTGGTCACATCAGAGTTGGAAATCAGCGCAAATTTTCCCGTGACGGACGCGCGTCCGTTGATGTTGTTCGGCGCTGAGCTCGAACTGATCTCGGTGGCATTGGACGGCCGGGTGTTGAGCGCTGCGGATTATGTGTGTAATGATGTCAGCCTCGTCTTCGCCAAGGCGCCGCGTCAGTTTCGTTTACGCATCGTCACAAAAATTTATCCGCAACAAAATACCACGTTGAACGGTTTATATCGTTCCAGCGGGAATTTTTGCACCCAGTGCGAGCCGGAAGGGTTTAGGCGCATCACCTATTATCTCGATAGGCCGGATGTGATGAGCGTGTTTACCGTCACCTTGCATGCCGATAAAAAACACTATCCGCATTTGCTGTGCAATGGCAATCCGGTGGCGGCGGGCGGCGGGGCCGATGGAAAACATTGGGTGCGTTGGCATGATCCCTACCCTAAACCCAGTTATTTATTCGCCTTGGTAGCGGGCGATCTCGCGTGTATCGAAGATGAATTTGTCACCATGTCGGGCCGGCGTGCGGCCTTGCGCGTGTATGTGCAGCACCACAATGCCGATCAATGCGCTCACGCGATGCGTTCGCTGAAAAATTCCATGCGTTGGGATGAAGAAGTTTACGGCCGTGAATACGATCTCGATATCTATATGATCGTCGCGGTGGACGATTTTAATATGGGCGCGATGGAGAACAAGGGCCTCAATATTTTTAATTCGAAGTATGTGCTGGCGAAACAAGAAACCGCCACCGATGCCGATTTTCAACACATCGAAGGCGTGATCGGGCACGAATACTTTCACAACTGGTCCGGCAATCGCGTGACCTGCCGCGACTGGTTTCAGTTGAGTTTAAAAGAAGGCTTCACCGTTTATCGCGATCAAGAATTCAGCGCCGACATGGGCTCGCGCGGTGTCAAACGCATCGCCGATGTGAATGTGTTGCGTACCCACCAATTCCGCGAGGATGCAGGTCCGATGGCGCATCCGGTGCGCCCGGAATCTTATGTCGAGATCAATAATTTTTACACCATGACGGTGTATAACAAGGGTGCCGAAGTGGTGCGCATGCTGGCTTACATACTCGGCCCCGCCGGATTTCGCGGTGGCACGGATTTATATTTCAGCCGCCATGACGGTCAGGCGGTGACCACGGACGATTTCGTGCGCGCGTTAGAAGACGCCAATCAGATGGATTTGTCGCAATTCAAATTTTGGTATAAACAAGCGGGCACTCCGGTGTTGAACGTGTCACGCCGCTATGACGCACAGGCGCGTACCTATGCGCTGACGATAGAACAATCGTGCGCGCCCTCGTCCGGTCAAGCATCAAAACAGCCTTTTCATATCCCCATTGCAATGGCCTTATTGGATCGCGAGGGTCGAGAACTGCCGTTGCGCCTGCGCGGCGAGGCGGAGTCCGCAGGTACGTCGCGCGTGTTGCAGTTGCGCGAAGCGGTGCAGACCTTTGTATTTGACGAGGTGGAGCACCCACCGCTGCCGTCGTTGTTACGCGGGTTTTCCGCGCCGGTAAAATTGAATATCGATTTTGACGATGCTGAGCGCATGTTTTTGTTGGCCCATGATAGCGATGAGTTTAATCGCTGGGAATCCGGGCAACGACTGGCGCTGAAATTAATCTTGGATGTGATGGAAAATGTAAAATCGGGTACGCCATTGACGATGAATAACGCCTATGTGTCGGCGATGCGTCGCGTGTTGAGTGATCGCGACTTGGATCGCGCGATGATGGCGCAGATTTTGACGTTGCCTGCCGAGGGTTATATCGCCGAATTTACCGATAGCATAGATCCCGGCGCCATCCATCACGCCTGTCGTTTTGTCCGTACCGCGCTGGCCCGCGAGCTCGCGGATTTATGCGCGGCGTGGTATGAAGAGTTGACAGATGCCGGCCCCTATAAAATAGACGCCGACGCGGTGGGCCGTCGCGCGCTACGCAATGTGTGTCTGGGTTATATGATGGAATTAGACGATCCGGCAATACGCACGCGCTGCGTGGCGCAGTATCGTGACGCCAATAATATGACAGACATGCTGAACGCCTTGTATTTTTTATGCAATACTGCGGGCGCGGAACGCGATCAAGTGTTGGCCGATTTCTATCAGCGTTGGCAAGGCGAGGCCTTGGTGGTGGACAAATGGTTGAGCCTGCAAGCGGGTTCGCGCCTGGAGGACACCGTGCAGCGCGTGCATACGCTGACCTCGCATCCCGCGTTTAACATCAAAAATCCCAATAAAGTACGCGCATTGGTAGGCGCGTTTAGCGGCAATACCGTGCGTTTTCACGACCAAAGCGGCGCGGGCTATGCGCTGGTGGCGGATTATGTGCTGCAATTAAATACGCTGAACCCGCAAATCGCCGCGCGCCTGGTGTCCGCATTCACCTTGTGGAGAAAATACGAACCTACGCGTAGCCGATTAATGGAGGCGCAATTGAAACGCATCGCCGCAGTCGAAGCGTTATCGAAAGATGTCTACGAAATTGTCAATAAAAGTTTAACGGCGGAATATTAAATATCAAACCGGCCCGCGATGATAAATTAGCTCTTCCACCGGTTTTCCGCCTACCAGATGTTCGTTGATAATACGATCCAGGTTGGCGGGGGTGACGTTGTAATACCAAATCCCATCTGGTTGGATGCACAAAATCGGCCCTGATTTGCATGTCGCAAAGCAGTGCGTGCGCGTGCGTTTCACGCGTTGATCGCCTTGATCTACGCCTGCCGCTTTAAATTTATCGGCCAGGCTTTGGAATAATTGTTCGGATTCGCCTTCTTGCGTGCAGCGCGGGCCGACGCATACCAGCATATGGCGTTTATAGACGCCCATTTTGGGCTTTTCAAGCACAACTACACTCATGGACAACGCTCGCAGTACGTGTTTGTGGATATGGCTCTAACCGGTACCGTGTCGCTCGCGGTAGCGCGCAAGAAAATCGCCGATACGGGTCAACGCCTCTTGTAAATCGTCTTGATGCGGTAAAAATACCACGCGGAAGTGATCCGGGTGCGGCCAATTGAAACCCGTGCCTTGGACGACCAGGACTTTTTCTTCCAGCAGTAATTCCAAAATAAATTGACGGTCGTCTTCTATCGGATATATTTTGGAATCCAGGCGCGGGAATAGATATAACGCCCCCAAAGGCTTGACGCAGCTCACGCCGGGAATGTCGTTCAACATGCGCCACCCGACTTCACGTTGACGAAATAACCGGCCGCCGGGCGCGATTAAATCATTAATGCTTTGATAACCGTTTAGGGCGGTTTGTACGGCGTATTGCGTCGGCACATTGGAGCACAAACGCATCGACGAAATCATTTTAAGGCCTTCCATGTAATCTTTGGCGCGGCGTTTGGCGCCCGATACCAGCATCCAACCGGTACGAAATCCCGCTATGCGATAGGCCTTGGAAAGGCCGTTAAAGGTGACGAAAAGCACATCGTCCGCCAATGATGCGAGCGTAGTATGCACGGTGCCGTCATAGACGATCTTGTCGTATATTTCGTCTGCAAAAATAATTAAATTGTGTTTACGCGCCAGTTCGACGACCGCCTTCAGTGTGCTTGCGCTATATACCGCACCCGTCGGATTGTTGGGATTGATGATCACGATGCCTTTGGTATGCGCGGTAATTTTATTGGCGATATCGTCGAGGTCGGGTTGCCAACCGGCGGATTCGTCGCATAGATAATGTACGGCGCGTCCGCCGCCCATGTTGACTGCGGCCGTCCACAATGGATAGTCCGGCGACGGGATTAATATTTCGTCGCCATCGTCGAGCAAGGCGTGCATGGCCATCACGATGAGTTCGCTGACGCCGTTGCCGATGAAGATGTCATCGACGGTGACGCCGCTGACTTGTTTTTCTTGGTAATACTGCATCACCGCCTTGCGCGCCGGGAACAGTCCCTGCGAGGCGCAGTAACCCGTCGCGTTGTGCAGATTGCGTATTACGTCCTCGATAATCTCTTGCGGGGCCTCGAAGCCGAACGGTGCGGGATTGCCGATATTGAGTTTGATAATCTTGTGCCCGGCCTCTTCCATCTTATTGGCTTGGTCGAGCACAGGGCCACGAATGTCGTAACAGACATTTTTAAGCTTGTTGGATTTGGTAAACATAGGTTCCATAATACAAATTCTGGGTTATAACCGTAAAGCTTGATTATAAGGCCTCAGAGGCATAGTCCGCCAGTCTGGAACGTTCGCCGCGCTGTAAGGTGATATGCGCGCCATGTGGCCAAGATTTAAAGCGATCCACCACATAGGTAAGCCCGGAGGTCGTTTCGGTCAGGTATGGGGTGTCGATTTGGGCGACATTGCCCAGGCACACCACTTTGGTGCCGGGACCGGCGCGCGTGATTAGGGTTTTCATTTGTTTCGAGGTCAGATTTTGCGCCTCGTCGATGATCAGGAATTTATTCAGAAATGTGCGCCCGCGCATGAAATTCAGCGAGCGGATCTTGATGCGATTTTTGAGCAAATCGTGCGTCGCGGCGCGTTCCCAATCGCCGGCACCGCCGGAGTTGGTGAGCACATCTAGATTGTCCATCAAGGCACCCATCCAAGGGGTCATTTTTTCTTCTTCCGTGCCCGGCAAAAAGCCGATGTCTTCACCGACCGGGATGGTGACGCGCGTGACGATGATTTCGCTGAAACGCTTTTGTTCCAGGGTCATATTCATCGCCGCCGCGAGCGTCAGCAAGGTCTTGCCGGAACCCGCTTGGCCCAGTAAGGTGACGAAATCGATGTCGGGATCCATTAACACATTGAGCGCGAAATTTTGCTCGCGATTACGTGCATTGACGCCCCATACGTTGTGCCGCGTATTGCGTGCGTTACGGAAATCCTGCAATAATTCCAAGCGCGCGGTGGTGCCGTTCTTCTCGCGCACAATTGCGTCAAAACTGTCGTCCGTGCTGTAAATGAATTGGTTGGGATACCAGTGTGCGACGTGCTCATGCGTGATTTCGTAAAACGTGCGCCCGTTTTCGTGCCAGGTTTTGATATCTTTACGCTGTTTTTCCCAAAAATCATCGGCCAACGCCGTAGCGCCGGTGTAGAGCAAGTTGACATCGTCAAGGACTTGATCATTGTAATAATCTTCAGCGGGTATGCCCAGCGCGGCGGCCTTGATCCGCATATTAATGTCTTTACTGACCAGCACCACGTCCGTCTTGGACGAGGTTTTGCGCAACGCCAAGGCGGTACCGAGTATCGAGTTGTCGGATTTGTTGCCGGGCAGTATGTTCGGAATATCGGTCGCGAGTTGTTCGGTTTGGACGAACAATTTACCGACTTTGAAATTGCCGGTGATAGGCGCAGGCAAGGGCAGACCGTGTTTAATTTGCTCTTGTGTCGCGCCTTTGATGACATCTTCGATAAACCGGCTGGCCTGCCGCGTATTGCGCGCGATTTCCGAATTGCCGCGTTTATGTCCGTCGAGTTCTTCCAACACCATCATGGGCACATACACATCGTGTTCATGAAAGCGGAACAAACAGGCGGGATCGTGCATTAAAACGTTGGAATCGAGAACAAAAAGCCGCTTACCGGTGTGTTTAGATGTAACCACTCAAGAATCCTACCTAGCTGCCTGTGGTTTACACCATACCGCAAAACGTATGCCGGTATCTAGTGCTATGCGCCACGTCCTCCGTCGCGCGTTACCAAGGGGTATCGCGTCATTAAGTGATCGGGCAGGCCTCGGAACCTGCCCAAGTTACCGCGAATTTTCCGGTTAACCCAGCGCACGCGCCGCTGCCAAGACCTCTTCGACATGTCCATCCACCTTGACCTTGCGCCATTCCTGGCGTAACACGCCCTGACGGTCGATCAAAAATGTGCTGCGTTCTATGCCCATTACCTTGCGGCCGTACATGTTTTTTTCTTTAATCACGTCAAATAAATCGCACACCTTGCTATCGACGTCGGCCAGTAGCTCAAAGGTGTAGCCATATTTGGCCTTGAATTTATTATGTGAAATTAGGTCGTCGCGCGAAATACCCAATATTATGGTATTAGCATTTTGAAACTCGGCCCCGTGTTGCGTAAAGCCTTGGCCTTCGAGCGTGCAGCCGGGGGTGTCGTCCTTGGGATAAAAATAAAGCACAATATGCTTACCTTGGGCGTCTGACAAACGAAACACATCGCCCGCTGTCGAAGGCAATTCAAAGGGCGGTACGGGTTTTCCAATGGCGAGGGTCATGCGAACTCCTAGGTCAAATGGGTGGCGATAAACACTAATCCTGTATATCGAGGCTGATTCACGGCATAATACGCCAATCGGGGCGTTCGATAAACAATGATGCGCTCGGGTATCTATAGTCTGGCCCTTGTCAGCGGGAATATTGCCCTTTACCATGCGCACTGCGCGTAGCGACGGAGTTAACGTATATGTTTCACGGCAGCATGGTGGCCTTGGTCACCCCTATGCACAACGACGGGTCGATAGATTTGGCGGCCTTGGATCGCCTCCTTGAGTGGCATATCGCTCAGGGCACGCACGCGATAGTTGCGGTAGGCACCACGGGCGAATCCTCGACGCTCGATTTTGACGAACATTGCGCGATGTTGCGCCATACGGTCGCGAAAGTGGCGGGACGTGTGCCCGTTATCGCCGGTACGGGGGCGAACGCCACGGCCGAGGCCATCGCATTGACGCAATGCGCCCTAGAGGCAGGTGCCGACGCCTGTTTGCTGGTCACGCCTTATTACAATAAACCGACCCAAGAAGGTTTGTACCGCCATTACAAGGCCATTGCCGAAGCGGTACCGATTCCGCAAATTTTATATAATGTGCCGGGGCGTACGGCCTGTGATATGTTGCCTGCGACCGTCGAACGCCTGGCGGGCATTGCCAATATTGTAGGGATTAAAGAGGCCTCGGGGCATATCGAGCGGGTCAAGGAATTGGTGGCGCGTTGTGGCAGTCAGTTAGATGTGTTGAGCGGCGAAGACGCGATCAATTTAGACGTGATCGCCGCCGGTGGTAAGGGGACGATCTCGGTGACGGCCAATGTGGCCCCGCGTGCGATGTCGATGGCGTTGGCGGCGGCGTTAAAAGGCGATATGGCGACGGCGCGTGAAATCAACCGGCCGTTGGAAGAACTGCATAAAGTATTATTTTTGGAAGCGAATCCGATACCGGTCAAATGGGCCTTGGCCGAGATGGGGATGATAGGGCGCGCTTTGCGTTTGCCGCTGACCGAACTTTCGGCGCAATATCATGAGCGTGTGCGTAATGCCTTGCAACAGGCCGGTTGTCTTTAAAAATTTTCGTGAGCATATAAAACATGATTAAAATTTTCAGTGTGGGCATGCGTTTGACGCTGGTATTCAGCGTTGTATTGATAGGCGCATGCGCGACCAAGGGCGGCGGTTTGTATCAACGCGCCAAGACGATATCCGATCTGGAAATTCCGCCCGATTTAACCAAACCGGTGGAAGACACCACCTATGAAATTCCAGGGTTCGGCGCCTTGTTGGCGCGCGAAGTGAGCTTGAGCGATGGCGATAGTGTGCGCTTGGTGCGCGAGGGCGCGGTGCAATATCTGGAATTCCGCGCCGATGCGCAACGCTTATGGCAGCGCGTGCGCCAATTCTGGTTGGATCGCGATGTCGCCATTCAATGGGAGTCGCCCGGATTGGGTGTCATGGAAACCGACTGGGTAAAAAATAAAAACAGTCGTTTTGCATTGGATAAATTCCGCGTGCGCGTGGAAGCGGGTCAAACGTCGGGTACGACGAAATTATATCTGACGCATCGCGGCATCCAACAAGTTTTTGTGCAGGGAGAAATGACCGATGCCTGGGGGCCGAGGATCAATGATCCCGAGTTAGAGGCCGAAATCATCGGCTATTTGCTTGAATATTTGAGCCTCGATAAATCGCGCGCCAGACAAATCGCCGAACAAGCGGCGGCGCTGGCGGCGGCGGCCAATGTGAAACTTGATCGCGAGGCCGTCGTATTGGCGATCAATGAGCCGCTCAGTCGCGCGTGGACACGCGTCGGCTTGGCGATGGAGCGTGAAGGCTATGTCATCGTCGATAGCCTGCGCGATCAAGGCATTTATCGCATACGCAATCGCACCGAAGAAATGAAAGATAAACGTGAAGAACAGGCGCTCAAAGACCCACGTCCTGCGCGCCAGCAACAATTCGGCGTTAAAGTGGCGGCGGATGGCGAAAAATCGCGCGTGATGATACTGGATAGTCGCGATAAGCCGGATACGTCATCGTTTGCGCGCGATGTATTGGCGCGGTTACAGTCGCAGTTATTGTGAGCGTAATTTTACGTTTTTGGTTAAGAGTAGAGGGTGGTTGAATGACGACCAAGGGCAAGCAACTATATGCGGGCAAGGCTAAATCGGTGTATGAAACCGAGCATCCTGGGCAAATGATCATGTTATTTCGCAATGATACCTCCGCCTTCGACGGTGAGCGGGTTGAGCAACTGGCGCGCAAGGGCATGGTCAATAATAAATTCAACGCCTTCATTATGCAGAAACTCGAACAAGGCGGGGTGCCGACGCATTTTATACGCCTGTTATCGGATCAAGAATCCTTGGTGAAACGCTTGGACATGATCCCGATAGAATGCGTGGTGCGCAACATCGCTGCAGGCAGTATTTGCCGACGTTTAGGCATTACCGAAGGCCTAGCGCTGAATCCGCCGACCTTTGAATTTTTTATGAAAAATGATGCTTTGCACGACCCGATGATCAATGATTCGCACATCCGCGCCTTCGGTTGGGCGAGCGAGGCCGAGGTCGCGCGTATGCGTGAGTTGACCTTTAAGGTCAACATGTTATTGAAAAAGATGTTCTTGGATGCCGGATTATTGCTGGTCGATTACAAGCTGGAATTCGGGCGCTATCAAGGGCAGGTCGTGCTGGGCGACGAATTTTCGCCCGATGGTTGCCGCCTGTGGGACGCGCAGACGCGCAAAAAACTCGATAAAGACCGCTTCCGTCAGAATTTGGGCGGTGTAATAGAGGGGTATGAAGAAGTCGCGCGACGTATCGGTATGGAAATCTAACCTCGTTGTCTATCACCTCTATTGGCACGAAAAATATACGGATTATCTAAGGTAATCCGCCGCACTGCCGTTAATACCCCGGTAAACCTGAAAAAAGCCAGCGATGGGCTTGTGCCCAACATGAGTGGCACACATTTTTCAGTTATGTCGGGGTGGTTAGCGTCTGGCATGTGTGAGTAGGCAATGAAAATTTTATATAACATACGGAATTACTTGCGTGGCCTATCTATTCGCTACAAGATATGGGCGGCGTTTGGTGTTATTCAGCTCTTTTTCGTCGCCATCGTGGGCGATACCCTTTTTAATTTGACAAACAGCCGCAATTCGGTCGCTACCGTGGTTGAAAACGTTCAACCTGCCGCCATGGCGACCTTGGAGTTGAGCGCCCAGATCCAGGGTGCCGCAAGTTCGTTGGGTTTTTATTTGCTCAGCAATGACGGCGTGCATAAGACGGCCTATCAACAACGTATCGCCAGCGCCGAAGTTGAGTTGGCGCAACTTAAAAAATTGGCCGACAAACATTTGCAAAGCGATTTCGGCGCGGCGGTCGAAAAAGTCGATAAAGATTTTTCCGCCTTCAAAAAAGAAAGTCAGGGTTTGCTGCCGCTCGCCGAAAGTTTGATCGAAAATTCCCCGCCCTTAAAATACGCCTCTGGTTCGCTCAATCCCCTGACGTCGGAAATTTTGGGTGCAGCGGGTGAGATGGTGCGTTCTGAAAGTGGGGAGCCCGCGAATGCACAACGCAAAAAATTTCTGTTGGATATCGAGGCCATGCGGTATGGATGGGCGATGGTCGCCTCCAATATGCGGATTTACATCTCTTTTGGCGGCGAGGATAATCTAAAAAATGTCAGACTCTTCACCGATCAATTTGCCGAACAAATGAAAAAAGTTGATGCTCAAAAAAGTAAATATACATTTGAGCAAGAAGACGCGATGAAAACGATCAAAGAAAATTATCAAAAATTTATGACTAATTTGGGGGTGATGGTGGAGTTACATCGCGGTGATCACGCGCGTGAAGATGCGTTTCGTATCCGCAATGCGCTCACGCCCATCATGCAGACCTTGGAGAAATCGTTAAAAAATCTATCTGAAAGTCAGGCCAGTATCATCCAAAACTCCGGTCGTGGCATGGTCGAAGGCCTGGTCGGTAGCATCATGTTTCAGTTGGGCCTGTTGATTGTTGGAATGATCGTGGGAGGTGTGGTGGCCATATTATTGGGTCGTGCGATTGTAGGGCGCGTCACGCTGACCGCTCAGACCATGCACGATATCGCAACCGGCGAAGGCGATTTGACGCGTCGCTTGCCCGCAGGGCGCGATGAAATCGGTCGCTTGGCGAAGGGGTTCAACGAATTTGCGGCAAAAATCCAAGAAGTCATTATGCGCGCTATCGAAGCGTTGGATCAAGTGAACGGTAAAGTACAGCGCTTAAAGGTGTTGTCGGAGCAAACCAGCCGAGGGGCGGATCAACAACAAAACGATACGCAACAAGCGGCCTCTGCGGTGACCGAAATCACCGCCTCCGTGCAAGAAGTCGCGCGGAATACCGCAGCGGCCGCCAAAAAGGCGGAAGATGTCAACACCGAGGCGAGTAATGGGCGTCGCGTGGTGGCGCAAACCATAGACGCAATGGACAATTTGGCCAACGAGGTGGAATCCGCCACGCAAGTGATACATCGCTTACAAGAACATTCGCATGAGATAGGCGAAATCGTAGACATCATCAAGCAAATCGCCGAACAAACCAATTTGCTGGCCTTGAATGCGGCGATTGAGGCGGCGCGCGCGGGTGAGCAGGGCAGGGGTTTCGCGGTGGTGGCCGATGAGGTGCGCACCTTGGCGGCGCGTACGCAAGAATCGACAAAACGAATTGAGGTCATGATAGGTACCTTGCAAGGCGGCACGCAAGAGGCGGTGGCAGCGATGGATCGCGGTCGCGCGCTGGCCAAAGGGGGCGTCGAACAAGCGGCGGGCGCGGGCGCGTCGTTGGAGCAAGTGACCCAGGCGGTGGGCGCGATGAGCGACATGAATACTCAAATCGCCAGTGCCGCAGAAGAACAGTCCGCGACAGTCGAACAAATCAATAAAACCATCAGCGCAATCCATCATATCGCCGAAGAAAACGCCGCCGGGGCGCAACAGACGCATTCCGCAATCAACGAATTAGTGGCGCTAAATAAGGAATTACAAGGATTGATGCGACAATTTAAAATCGAATAATAAATCATTGTTTACTAAATCCAACTAAGTTCTCTTGTCACTATTCAGCATGCGGGCATCCCCCTTTGGAAAAGGGGATGGAGGGGGATTTTATTCTTAAAAGTGGCGGCAAATCCCCCCTAGCACCCGTTTTTCATGCTAACGTTTATCGTGTCAGACGTTTTTCAATGTAAGGGGTGGGAGTCGTAAATGAATTTCGAGAAAGTCATATTCGCCTTTTTTATTTTATTGGCATTTACGTTGAATTTTGGGTTTTTCTATGGGGATATCGACAACCCGGCGCATCACAATGTGTATGAATTTTTCGCGGTCATTGTGGTTAACTTGATAGCGACGGTGTTGAAACTCGGTGATCGCACGCATTTGGGTGCTGTGTTGCTGGCCACCAGTCTGGTGGCGGTGCTGCAATTAGTGGTGGCTGCGGTGGTGTGGGGCGTGGTGGTGTATGGTAGCCCTGCGGGCATGACGCCGGAACACATGGCGTCGATTGTGTCGCTGTCAGCGGGCGCGGTGGCGGCCAATGTAGTGTCGGTGATTTTGTTGGTGTCTGAGACTTTGATGGGGCGTCGGTAGTCGCGAAATAGGCGTTATTCTATGTTAAACATAGTATTTGTGTTGCTGCGCCGCCTGCAAGTGCCGTTGGTCGTATTGATCGTGGCCTATGCGGCGGCGGTGTTGGGCTTTGTGTTGATACCGGGCAAAGACGACCACGGTCAACCCTGGGACATGGGATTCTTGCATGCGTTTTATGTGGTAAGTTACACGGCAACCACCATCGGTTTCGGTGAACTGCCTTATTTGTTCACGGATATGCAACGCCTATGGATGACGTTGGTTGTTTATGTCACCGTCATCGCTTGGATGTATGCCATCGGTATGATTTTGGCGTTGATTCAAGACTCCGCGATACGCACGCTGATGAAGGAGCAGTTGTTTGTGCGCCATGTGCGCCGTATTGTTGAACCGTTCTATTTGTTGTGCGGTTATGGGAATAGCGGCGGCAGCTTGGTGCGAGGACTGACCGGCGCGGGCTTGCGTGTGGTCGTGGTGGATTCCGACTCTGCAGCGATCGATGCATTGTCCATTGAAGATCTGCCGTTGCCAGTTCCGGGGCTGTGCCGGGATGCCGGATTGCCTGACACGCTGGTGATGGCAGGTTTGCAAAGCCGTCATTGCGCGGGTGTGTTGGTGTTGACCAAAGACGATGAGGTTAACGTAAAAATCGCGATTGCGACCAAATTGTTGTGTCCGCAACTGCTTACTATCGTGCGTGTGCATACGCAGGCGTTTGCCGACACCCTGGCGACTTTTGGCGTTGACTATACGCTAAACCAGTATGATCTATTCACACGCATTTTTAAAAATGCGGTGCATGCACCCAGCTTATATGCATTGGACGAGCGGCTGACCAGTGTGCCAAATGAGGCGTGGTCGCCGCCCTTGGAGGTGCCGCGCGGACACTGGATCGTGTGCGGATATGGGCGCTTTGGTCAGGCCATGCACAAGGCCTTGCATGACGAGGGGGTTAGTTGTACGTTTATTGCCACCGAGAAAAATAATGCCGCGCGGGCGCCGCGCCATGTTGTAGTAGGTGAGGCGACCAGCGTTGATGTCTTGGTCGAGGCCGGTGTACGCGACGCGAGCGCCATCATAGCGGGCACCGGCGACGACATGCGGAATTTAGCCATCGTAATGACCGCGCGGAGGTTGAACCCAACCATATTTGTCGTGGCGCGCCAACTTCATATCGACAATGACGCACTGTTTCGAGCGGCGGCCATTCCGTTGGTGTTGCAACACGGTCAAGTGCTGGCGGGTGAGGCGTTTACCATCATCACGTCGCCGTTGGTGGTGGATTTTCTGCGCCTTACCGAACAGCACGATGAAGCCTGGGCGGATGCATTGCATCGCCGCATACACGCGTATACGGGTGAGCATAATCCTGACCGTTGGACCGTGGACGTGCGATCCAACAGCGCGCCCGCCATTTGTCTAGTTCTGGCAAGAGGTCGGCGGATCAGTATCGGCGATCTGTGCCGCGATACAAATGAGCGCGCGCGGTACACCCCCAGCATCGCATTGTTACTCAAGCGCGAATCGGAATTTACATTGTTGCCCGTCGCCACGCTGGAAGTGCGGAAAGGCGATAAAATATTGTTTTGCGGTGTTAAAGAAGCGCGTAAACAAATGGAATGGGTGACGCGCAATCACAATGTTTGTCACTATATTTTAACCGGTGAAGAATCCACGCGAAATATCGCGACACTGATTACGCCCCGTACCGCGCGTGTAAAAAAACGGCAATCATAAATCGAGTGGGTTTACGTTTCGATTCTCCCGCAGGCGGCGGCGCGCGCCGATGAGGCGTTGGTGTTGAAAGCGAAAGTCTTTAGGAATGCGTCCCCCTGCCCACCCCATCCCTAAAAAATGTTAAACTAACCCGCTTTGATTACAATTCCTACAAATTGGATGAGGGAATGCTGCAAATCGAAAATATTTGTTGCGAACGCGGCGACCGGCGCTTGTTTCAGGGCCTGAGTTTCGCGGTGGGCGCGGGGGAAAGTATGCACGTGGTCGGTCACAATGGCAGTGGCAAGACCACGCTGCTGCGTGCGCTCGCCGGTTTGCTTGCGCCTACCGAGGGGACCATCCGCTGGCGTGAAGAAGATATCCGTGATTTGGGTGAGGAATATCACCAGGAACTCGCCTACCTAGGCCATTTGAACGGTAACAAAGGCGACCTCAGCGTGTATGAAAATTTGCGTGTGGCGGCCTGCCTGGCCGGGCGCATGGTGACCCCTGAAGAGGTGACGGCAGCGTTGCGGCGCATAGGTTTGCACGATTGTGAGGACTTACCCGCGCGGATCCTTTCGCAGGGCCAGCAGCGCCGGGTGGCATTGGCGCGGTTGTTTTTGACTAAGGCGGCCTTGTGGGTGCTCGACGAACCCTTTGTGGCCTTGGATACTGCTGCCGTGGCCACGTTGCAGCATGAAATCGACGAACATTTACGGCGCGGCGGAATTATTGTGCTCACCGCGCATCACGAGGTGCAACTAAATACGGGTGCGCCACGTCTATTGGAACTGGGGAGACACTAAGCCATGTGGGCAGCGGCGCGCATCGTCTTGTGGCGGGATGTCTTGTTGGCGGTGCGACGGCAGTCCGAGGTGGTGACCAGCCTGTTTTTCTTTATCTTGGTGGTCACGCTGTTTCCATTGGGCGTGGGGCCGGATATCGAGATGTTGCGCATCATTGCCCCCGGCGTGGTGTGGGTGGCGGCGTTGCTGGCGTCGATGTTGGCGCTCAATCGCATGTTTTCCGGCGATTATGTCGATGGCAGCCTGGAGCAAATGGTGCTGGCCGCGCAACCCTTGCCGGTGTTGGTGTTCAGCAAAATCTTGGCCCATTGGCTGGTGTCGGGCCTGCCCTTGGTGGTGATGGCACCGGTGCTGGGCCTGCAATTGGGTATGGATAGCGACAGTTTGCGTGTGCTCGTGATATCGTTATTGATCGGCACGCCGGTGTTGAGTTTGATCGGCGCGGTGGGCGCGGCGCTGACCTTGGGTCTGCGCGGGGGCGGGGTGTTGATTTCATTATTAGTGTTGCCTTTATATATCCCAGTGCTGATCTTTGGCGCGGGGGCGGTGGAGGCCACACAGGCGGGGTTGGGGGGCGACTCCCATTTGTATCTTTTGGGGGCGATTTGCGTGTTTTCGCTGTTATTGGGCCCGTGGGCCAGTAGCGCCGCCTTACGCATAGCGATGGAATAGGCGGCGATGTCGATATTGAGTAAAGAATTTTGGTTGCAATTCTCGTCACCCAAGACATTTTATCCGGTGGCGGGCAGGATGATCCCGTGGTTTGCCGGTGGGGCGATCCTACTAACGTTAGTCGGCCTGTATATCGGCCTCTTAGCCGCGCCGACCGATTTTCAGCAAGGCGACGCCTATCGCATCATCTATATTCATGTCCCGGCGGCGTGGATGTCGATGTTTATCTATATCGTGATGAGCGTTTATGCCGGCATGGGCCTGGTATTAAACGCGCGCTTGTCGAATATGATGGCCACGGCATTGGCGCCTACCGGTGCGATGTTCGCGTTTTTGGCCTTGTGGACGGGGGCCTTGTGGGGGCGCCCGACCTGGGGGGCTTACTGGGTGTGGGATGCGCGCCTGACCTCGCAATTGATTTTATTGTTTTTGTATCTTGGTTATATCGCCTTGCAGGCCGCGATTGACGATCCGCGTCGCGCCTATCGCGCCAGCGCGGTGTTGGCCTTGGTCGGGGTCATCAACGTGCCCATCATTTATTTTTCGGTGCAGTGGTGGAATACCTTGCACCAGGGTTCATCCATTAATATCAGCCAAGCGCCTAAAATGGCCAGCATCATGTTGACCACGATGTTGATCATGTCGTTGGCGGCGTGGTTATATGCGATTGCGATTGCGCTGTTCCGCGTGCGCGTGATTATCTTGGAGCGCGAACGCCACAGCGATTGGGTGCGCGATCTCGTAGGGGCGCGGCCATGAATTGGAATAGTTTCGGCGAGTTCCTGCACATGAGCGGGTACGGCCCCTATGTGTGGGGGTCTTATGGGGTGTTTGCGTTGTTTATCGTTGTCGAGTGGGTGCAGTTGTCGCGACGACGCAAAGACATAATCGCGCGTATCAAACGTATGGCGCGCATGGAAAGGGGTGATTAAACATGAAAACTCGGCATAAACGTTTGGCGTTTGTCGTAGCGGGTCTTGGGGCGTTGAGTTTGATCGCCTACCTCATCTTCAACGCATTTCAGGGCAATTTACTGTATTTTTTCAGCCCCAGTGACGTGGTAGCCAAAAAAGCCCCGATTGAAAAGAGTTTTCGTTTAGGTGGCTTGGTCGAGGTGGGGTCATTAAAGCGTGAAGATGACGGATTGACCGCGCATTTTACGGTGACGGATAATGTGCAGCGTATAAACGTGACCTATAAAGGCATCCTGCCGGATTTATTTAAAGAAGGTAAAGGAGTGGTCGCGCAAGGTAAATTGGAGCATGACGGCATGTTCCGCGCGAGTGAAGTCTTAGCCAAACACGACGAGAATTACATGCCGCCCGAAGTGGCTGCGTCTTTGAAGTCCGCGCAAAACGGCGCTAAATCTCCGGCCCCTGCGGCCAACACCGTTAATACCGAAGGGGGACGTAAACTGTGATACCTGAACTTGGACATTTTGCCCTAATCATCGCGCTGTTGCTGGCGCTGACGCAATGCGTATTGCCGTTAGTCGGCGCGCAGCGCGGCATTACCTCTTGGATGGCGGTCGCGCGACCGGCGGCGGTGGGACAATTCGGATTTATTCTGATTGCGTTTAGCTGTTTGGTCTACACCTTTGTCACCAATGACTTCACCGTCGCGTATGCCGCGCAACAGTCCAATTCAAAATTGCCCGTCATGTATCGCGTCGCCGGGGTGTGGGGCGGTCACGAAGGGTCGATGTTATTGTGGGTGTTTATGCTGAGTGCCTGGACGCTGGCCGTCACCGCCTTTAGCCGCCATTTACCGAACGATATGGTGTCGCGCGTGATCGGCGTGTTGGGTTTTATCTCGTTTGGTTTTATATTATTTGTCTTGTTGACCTCCAATCCGTTTGAACGCTTGTTGCCCGGCGCCGAAGACGGGCGCGATTTGAATCCCTTGTTGCAAGACCCGGGTTTGATTATTCATCCGCCGATGTTGTACATGGGTTATGTCGGATTCTCTGTTGCGTTCGCGTTCGCGATCGCGGCCTTGATCGGTGGAAAACTCGATGCCACGTGGGCGCGTTGGTCGCGCCCGTGGACGACCGTGGCGTGGGTATTTTTGACTGGCGGTGTTGCGCTGGGTAGCTGGTGGGCGTATTACGAACTCGGGTGGGGCGGATGGTGGTTCTGGGACCCGGTGGAAAACGCGTCTTTCATGCCTTGGTTGGTCGGCACCGCACTCATACATTCATTGGCGGTGACCGAAAAACGCGGCACGTTTAAAAATTGGACCGTGTTATTGGCCTTGTGTACATTTTCCTTGAGTTTGCTTGGTACATTCTTAGTACGCTCCGGTGTATTAACCTCGGTGCATGCCTTCGCAACCGATCCTGAGCGTGGCGGATTTATCCTGATGTTCCTCGCCATCGTGGTTGGCAGTTCCTTGCTGTTATACGCCTGGCGCGCGCCCACAGTGGGCTTGGGCGGTCGTTTCGGTATGATCTCGCGCGAATCGTTATTGCTGACCAATAATGTGTTGTTATTAGTGGCCGCAGGCGCGGTGTTGTTGGGCACACTATATCCTTTATTGATGGATGCGCTGGGTCAAGGCAAGATATCTGTCGGACCACCGTATTTTAACGCGATATTCGTGCCCTTGATGACCCCCTTGGTATTCCTGATGGCAATAGGCCCCATCGCGCGTTGGAAAAATGCCGATGTGCCGGAAATCATCGACCGCTTGAAATGGGCCTTTGGCGTCAGTGTGGTCACGGCGCTGGTGCTGCCGTTTGTGATGGGGCATTGGTCTTGGTTGGTAAGCCTCGGGCTGTTTATGGCGACCTGGATATTTTCCAGTATCATCGCTAGCATTTGGCGTCGCGCTAAAACACGCGCAGTGGCCGGCGTGGAGAGTGGCTCTGCGTCATTGAGTTATTACGGCATGCAATTGGCGCATACCGGTGTTGCCGTGTTCATCGTCGGTGTGACCTTGGTTCTAGGTTACGAAGAACAAAAAGACGTGCGCATGGACATCGGCGATACCGTACAGTTAGGTGAATATTCCTTCCGTTTCGATGGCGTGCAAACGGTGCCGGGTCCCAATTACGAGGCCACGCGTGGCCGTTTGACGGTGTTCAAAAATAATAAACCGTTTGCGCTGATGGAGCCGGAAAAACGCATTTATATCGTACAACAAATGCCGATGACCGAAGCCGCGATCAGGCCCAGTTTGTTCGGCGATTTATACGCATCCCTGGGTGAGCCCGTGAGCGGCGGCGCGTGGAGCGTGCGCGTGTATCATAAACCCTTTGTCGATTGGATATGGGGCGGCTGTTTTATCATGCTGATGGGCGGTGTGTTGGCGATTTCAGATAGACGTTATCGTTTATCCAAGGTGCGGGCTGCGGCGCGTGTAGACATTCAAATGCCGGCGGGGGTAAAAGGCTAATGTTGCGTTATGCATTTCCTATCGTCGCATTTTTTATTTTGGTGTTTTTTTTATATCGTGGATTGTCGCTGAAACCCAGCGAGATTCCTTCGCCGCTGATAGATAAACCCGCCCCGGCGTTTACACTGCCGCAGGTGTTGAACGAGCAACAGACATTTACACCTGCACAGATGAAGGGCAAGGTGTGGATGTTAAACGTGTGGGCCTCGTGGTGTCCGTCGTGTCGCGACGAACATCCGTTATTGGTGGAATTGGGCCGCAAGGGTTTGGTGTCTATTAATGGATTGAACTATAAAGATCAACGTCAAGACGCCATCGCATGGTTGAATCAATTCGGCAATCCGTTTGAAAACATCGCGTTTGATTTGCAAGGCAACGTCGGCATAGATTTCGGCGTCTATGGTGCGCCCGAAACCTTTATTATCGATAAACAAGGTGTGATTCGTTACAAACACATCGGCCCTTTGACCGGCGAGGCCTTGCGTGACAAAATTTTACCCCTCATCAAGGAGTTGCAAGGATGAGAATGTTTAAAATATGGGTGTTGCTGAGTGTGTTGTCGGGTACGTACAACGTATACGCGGGCGAGGCCCAACCGATGGAAGACCCCGCCATAGAAGATCGGTTTAAAAAACTGACCTTGGAATTGCGTTGTTTGAAATGTCAAAACCAAACGATCTACGATTCCAAGGCCGGGCTCGCGGAAGACTTGCGCACGCAGATCCGCGATCAAATACATCAGGGCAAGTCCGACCAAGACATCGTGGACTATATGGTCGCCCGTTACGGCAATTTCGTGCGTTACCGTCCGCCGATGACAGTGGCAACATTCATGTTATGGGTGGGGCCGTTTTTGTTGTTTGGCGTGGGTATAGGTATGTTGATCTACCAGATGCGTAAACGCCGTCAATTGGTAAAAGACGCACCGTTGGATGCGCAACAACAACAGCGCGCGCAATCAATATTACGTGGGGAAAAATAGTCATGTGGGTGTTTTGGGGTGTAGCATTATCGTTTATCGCGGTCGCCTTGGCGGCGGTGTTGTATCCGCTGTTAAAAAAACGCGAGACGCTGGGCGTGGATCGACGCGCGATGAATGTGGAGATTTACAAAAGCCAATTCGAAGAATTGGAAAACGATCTCGGAAACGGCACCATCAGCGAGGAACAGCATGCGCAGGCGCGGGCCGATCTCGAACGCGCCTTGCTCACCGATGTGCCGGACGAACAGGCCGTCAAACAGGCGCAGATCGAACAAGGTTTGGCCAGGTTATATACGCGTGCCGCTGCGATTGTGGTGGTCATCGCCTTGCCTTTAGTCTCTCTAGTGTTATATGGAAAAATAGGCGCGGGCGAACCGGGCGTGCATCCCGACGTCGCTGCCAAGATGGCGGGTGGTGCCGGCGCGCAGCATAAGCAAATTGCGCAAATGGTCGCGGCCCTTGCCGAAAAACT
>CAKKRP010000024.1:0-12894 GCA_919902765.1 Gammaproteobacteria bacterium
CACTCAAGTATCAGCGTTCAATGACGCTATAAACGGCCATTAACCTACTGATAAAGTGTCGGTGATACGCACGCCCTTTGTGGATCGCGTGGGTACGCGCGTGCATCCGCTGGTACGGCGCTTGCTGCAAGCACGGCGCACTAAGTATATCGCGCGTGCCTGGTTGGCGCTGCGTGCCGGGATGCGGCTAAAAAAATCGTTAACGGCGGCGCGGGGCCGGGAAGATTATTGGCAGGCCGGCAAGAGTGTCGCAGGCATCAACCGCGTTGAACCGGCGGCCGCGATAGTGCAACGCTTTATGGCGGCCTGGGCGGTCAGTTCGTAGACATGATGCGCGTGCGATTGCTGATGGTGATTTCATCATCCATCGAGTTTTTGGAGTAGTCGATAAACAAGCGGGTAGGGAAGCCGTAGGTGCTGTCATAGATGACTTCCAAGGCCTCGACGCGCAACTTAATGGCGTCTTCAATTTTATTAAACAAGTCGTCTACAGTTAAAAAACTTTTGGTTTGTTCAGCGGTCACGGTAAAGCGCACTTGGTCGGTGCGCCCTGAATCTTGTACGCTGAACATGGCGCTATTTTTCACTGTGATAATGACTTCTAAATCGCTTCTTGGGCATAATGCGCAGGAATGTACGGTAAAAATGGAGTAATCGGTGATATTTTGTTGTTGCCACAGCGCTCGATTTTTTTTCACGTCCGCGAGTTCTTCGCTCAAATCACGTTTCGCGCAACCGAGATTAAGCAACATCAATCCGGTCAGCGCCGTTGCCACGAGAGTCCGCAAAATCATGTTCAGTATACCTGCTTTTAGTCAATTCAGAGTATTGCCTGGAAATCATATAATATCGCTTAGAATATTAACACAATATTGCCGGTTTAGCGCGCCGTGTACGGGGTTGATCATTGGTCTGAGTTTGCGTTATGATGAGGGAAACTTTCCCATGCAGAGGTTGCCGCCATCGCTACCGAGCTATCGAGGGCAGAAATAGTCAGTCAGGCCGTGACCCGTATCCTGCGTCCGCTGGTGCGTCTTTTGATCCACTATCAAGTCTCATTCCCGTTTATAAATCAACGGCTTAAAGTATTATACCTGGATGTGGCCGACGCAGAATTCGAGCCTGTGCAAGGGCGGCGCACAGATAGTCGGTTGAGCTTTTTGACCGGGGTACATCGCAAAGACGTGCGGCGCTATCGCGAAGACCAACACTCGTTCTTGAGCGAGGATCGCAAAAGTGTCTCTATGGCGGCACACGTGATCGCGACCTGGATGAGCGTACCGCCTTATTGTGACGGGCAGGGTCAACCGCAAGACCTGTATCGGTCGCGCGCGCAGGGGGAGCCGAGTTTTGAGGATCTGGTGGATGCGATCAGTCGTCAGGACATGCGGGCGCGTGCCGTGTATGACGAATTATTAAGCAATCACACGATAATCGAGTTGCCCCTTGAGCGTGTGGCGCTAAATATTCAGGCCTATATCCCTAACGAAAATTTTGCGGCCAAAGCGGATTTTTTTGCGCGTGCGCTGACCGAGCATTTGGCGGCGGGAGCGCATAATTTGCGCGGCGAATCGCCTGCTTGGTTAGAACGCGGCGTATATGCAAATAATTTAACCTCTGCACAAATCTCCCAATTGCACAGCTTTGCCGTGCAGCGATCACAAGTGTTATTGCGCGAAATTAACCAGAAAGCCAAGCAATTGCAAAAACAAAATGAGGGTGGTCAAGAGAGCTTGTACAAATTCCATTACGGGGTATTTTTTAATGCGCAATCACAAGCCAAAAATTCGAATGAATAAACACGTGATACGATATTGCCGCGCCACGTTGTTGTGCCTTTGCGCAAACGTCTACGCCGCCCCTGGTGAACCTGATGAAAGTGGCATAGGCGGCACCGGACGCCAGCCGCCTTCGATGCCGGTGCCGGAGAGTTTTGCGCGGCCCGCGTTGCCACCTGCGGCGGAGTTTCCGATGCTGACGCCGCCTACCATCCCACGTATACCGGAACCGCCCATGGTGAATGTGCCGACGCCTCCTGAGACGACGACTGTAACGCCTAAGCCTTAACCCTAGAAACGGCAGTTGACCGCTGTTGGAACAACTAACACTATGACACGAAAAGTGTTTTTTGCGATTTATGCGTTCACCCGATGGGTGAGTACGCTATGCAGCGGAGTGTGTGTCTTGCCCTGCGCACGGCAAAGCGCACATTCCACTGCATTCAACTGTCGTTTCTAGGTTGAACGGATGGCGCGAATTTATATTGCAATTCCAATCCCGCCCCCCAGGTGGGGCTGCTAGTGCTATAGCCTTTTAACACATATGGGATGGCGCGCCATCGCGGCGTAATATTCGAGACGAAGAAGAGCGTATTATACAATTGACCGGCACTGGCTGCGGCGGCCGCGCTGGTGTGTTCTATAGTTGCGCCCAGTGCAAATTGCGTATGCAAGCGCCAGTAGGTGCCTGCCAACAATTGAGTGCGATTTTGTAAATTAATATCGGGAGGATCGCCACGCCACCAATAGGCCGCTTGGCTAAATAGCGAAATATTTTGGGTGACTGCGTAATACACATTTGTCTGCGGGCCGCCGTCGATTTTTCCCGTACTTAAACCCTGTGCATAAGTGGCCAATGGAAATTTGCATTGCGCAGCCAGTGTAATCAACCAGCGTGGTGTAGGGGTGAAACGATATTCCAATAGTAAATTGGCATCGGCCCAACCTGTTGCGTGTTTGATCGCATAAATAGACATATCTTCACGCGCGCCGTCTATCGCTAACCATGTGATAGCAAGTTTTGCGCGCCATGCCGCGTGACGCAGGGTGTAGGCGATGGGGAATTGTGCGATACGCGTAATCGTGCTGCGGCCGTAATAGCCTTCAAGATAGGCACCACCCCAGGTGATTTCCTGTTCTAACGCGTGGGTTACGGTGCTGAAGCCGCCTAGTAGGCATAGGCTAAACCACAAACTCCATATGTTCGCGCGCGCGCTGACAATTGAACTGGATTTGACCTTAAACATAAATTCTTCTACAATAAAATCATAAGTGGGATATATTCCCACGTTTATGGAGGAGCGGCAAGATGCAGAGGCGTGTTGTGAAAGCATGGGGATATTTTAGCACTGTGCTAGTGTTGTGCAGTGGGTTAGTGGCGTGTTTGGGGGGCGACCAAACTGGATCAACGCCGGTAGCGCCTAAAGCTTTAAAAAAGTCGGCATCGGCTGGTGAATTTGAGGCCTATATCAAGCGTGGCTTCACCCGTTTATCACAAGCGGACAATAGTTCGGGTGCCTACACCGGCTTAGTCAAAGTGGCGACCGGTGGCGTAGATCGCACCTTGTCTCCGGTAGGCGCGCCTGCGGCCGATGCTACCCTGGCGGGCGGCGGCGCGGCCTCGGCACCCATATCGACCACAAACCGAGTAGATAGCGGCGTAGATGAAACAGATACTGTGAAGAGCGATGGCGATTATCTCTATGTCTTGGAAGCACGACCGCAAATTTATTATATGACGGCCTTACCGGTTGTTAGCGCCGGTACCGCGCAGTCTGTGTCACCGGCGATTGCAGCGCCTGCGATCACCAGGCCCTCGTCTATCTTACCTCCTGGACCGCTACCGGTACCTGAGCCGCAAAAGATACGCATCTTAAAACGCGATACGCAAAAGCCAGGGGTTATACCGCTTGCGGAAATCAGCATCGACGTACAGGTCACGAATGTCGCCGGTTTTTACCTGATGGATCGTACGCCGCAAACCCCGGGCGCGGATACCTTGTTGGTGGTCGGTAACGGTAACAACGCGGTGCTAAACGACGCTTATTATATTTACCATCCCACGAGCATCGTCACCGCCTACGATTTAAGCGATCCCGCGCAGCCTAAAAAACAATGGGATTTTTCTGTCGAAGGCTATCTTAACACCAGCCGCAGCGCGCATAACCGCGTTTATTTGGTCACGCAATTCTCAATGTGGCCACAAAATTTTTTATTAGGTGCAACCGCGCCGGCCGATGTAGAAAAGAATAAAACACTGATCAATTCACTGACGATTGAAAATCTATTACCGAAGGCGACGATCAATAACGTGGCGCAACCTATCGTGACGGCGCAAGATTGTTTGGTGCCGACGACGGTAAGTAACGGTAACATATTTACCGGCTCGCTGATGACGCTCATCGCGTTACCGATAGACGATCCTACGCAAACCGCCTCTTTATGCACAACGGAAAGCACTAGCACCGTGTATTCATCGGTGCATGCGTTATATGCGATTGCCAATGAATATTTGTATATTAACGATGCCGCGCAAAACCGCTACGAGACGAATACGGTGATACACAAATTCGACTATACCGATACCGGCTTTGCGTATCAGGCCTCGGGCAGAGTGACGGGCTGGATGGGTTGGGTGAGTTCGGCGTTTCGTTTACACGAGCACAATGGCTATTTTCGGATTTTCACCAGCTCAGGTTGGGGCGCGGATCGTACGCACCAACTGCATGTGTTAGCACCGGCTACCCAAACGCCGGGCGAGTTAGTCGAAATCGCCGGTTTGCCCAATAAGGCGCATCCCGAGCCGATAGGGAAACCGGGTGAGGATATACATGGTGTGCGATTTAACGGTGATCATGCCTATGTCGTGACATTTCTTAATACAGATCCACTTTACGCGATTAATTTGGTCGCGCCGGACAATCCTTATATTGAGGGCGCGTTAGAATTGCCCGGTTATTCGGATTATTTGCATCCAATAGGCGAAAATTATTTATTAGGGGTGGGTAAGGATGCCATCGTCGAGAATGGCGTTGCGTATTACCAAGGCGTTAAGGTGGGCTTGTTTGATGTAACGGATAAAGCCAGACCGGTCAAATTGGGTGAAGTGGCCATAGGCAAGCGCGGCAGTGATGCATTGGTCACCGCAGACTATAAATCATTTGCCATTGTGCATGATGTGGAGCAAGACAAATATCGCGTAATGTTGCCGGTGCGCATGCATGGCGAAGATTATACGCTCGATCCCAAAAACCCTCCCAGCGCCGCGACATATTATCAATGGAGTTACAGCGGGGCGCATTTGCTGGAAATCGGTTCCGCATCCGCGACTACTCCAAGGTTGACGCAAACAGGAATACTAAAATCCGCAGTTTTTTCCGCTACTCAAACCTATGACTACAATTATGACGCCCGCGCGCTCATCATTGGAGATCAGGTGCATTATGTACAACAGGGTAAGGTATGGTCTGCTACCTGGGCAGCGCCACAAAAGGTGCTGGGGCCGCAATAACCCATTGGACTATTGGAGGGGGTTATAGATTACCCCCGCTAACTTTTTTTGTAGTCGCGCTTTTTCTCTTTGCCTTTTTACGTTTCCAAAAGACGCGCCCGGCGATGCCGGTCGCTAACACGATGGCGAGGCCGGCGATCTTAATAAATTTTGCGACGAAGGCGATAAATATTGCGACTAAACCAAGTTTTTGCGCCGCGACGCCGGCCACCAAAACCGCCAGTCCGAATTCAGCGATTTTGTCGGTGTCGCTGTTAAAATCGCTATAGCGTTTGCCGGCGTTAAACTCTAAGCCCTCCAAAACGGCGCGTGCCAGCGGCTTGAGCGACTCGACTTCGCTGAGGTCGGTGACCAGGTTTATGCTGATAAATCCTTCTCTGCCTAACATCAATGTGTTGAGATTGACATCCGCATATTGGGTGTCGATTTCGCTGCGTTGGCGCGACGCCACTGACCATACCAAGCGGTGGGTACTGGCATCGTATTGGGGGCGTTCTACCCATCCGGTGATGTCCATTTCCGGCATTTTATGTTCGCGTCGTTGTAGATTGGCGTTGTCTGCACCGGCCTTGAGGTCTTCCAATAATTCGTCGGCGTCCCAATTTTCGGCGTCGTCATCGCGTACATAACCCGCATTAATATAGCTGACGATCATGTACCAATTGTCTTGCTCGGTGGTAATGGGCAGGACTAATCCGGCCAGTGTATCGCCCGGTTGATTGCCCATGGATTCCATCACGCGGCGCGCTTGAGGATTGGGCACATAACCCATGCCTTCGGGGAGTTTGAGTGTCGCTTGCGCGCCGATTTTTATTGTGACCGGCCCGTTTTGCATGACCATATTGGCTGCCGCGAATGCCGCTTCCAGTTCGGTGCGGGGGTCTTTTTCGATCGGTGGTCCGCCCCGAAAGACCTCTGCTGTAATGTCCAAAGGGAATAAAATACATAGAGATGCGCAAAACGCGAAGTGCCAGCCAATGGTGCGTGACATAAATGACCCCCGGTTAATTCAGTGCCCCACGTCGATTATTTTTGCATACGTCCACGGCCTTGGGCAGTGCGCGGTGGAGGGCTACGCCGACAGCGCATGTTACTCCTGTTGCCCCCCATATTACAATGGTATTGGCCACATAGCCGTAAGAAAACATTGACCAAACTGCGAAAATAGTCCATGGTTTTGTGGTTGGGTCTTACACAAGTGAATCACCGAGGAGGGAACGGAATGCGCGGCGCTATCATCTATGGTTTAATAATTATGCTGTCGTTTTGTCAGTTGGCGCTTGCCAGTGACAGTGACGAAGTTGTTGGAACTTGGGTCACCCAAGGGGGTGAATCGCAGGTGGATCTCTATAAATGCCAGAACAAATATTGCGGTAAAATTGTTTGGTTAAAAAATCCAACTTATCCGTCCGATGATGCGCGTGGCATGGCCGGGCAAACCAAGGTGGATAGAGAAAATTCCGAGCCATCGTTGCGCACGCGCCCGATATTGGGGCTGGTGATTTTAGAGGCGCTGGAGTTTGAAGGGAATGATTCTTGGGTAGACGGCCGGATCTACGATCCAAAAAACGGTAAGACCTATAGTTGTAAAATGACGTTGGAAAATAAGCGGCTAAATGTGCGCGGCTTTATAGGGATTTCTCTGTTAGGACGCACGGCGGTGTGGAGTAGAAAACCGTAACTGTATACTATTGCAATGTCTTTCGTTGCAGATTTAGGTTGCTTTTAAGCTAAGTAAAATACGGTGTGTGAATCGAATCAATTGATCGTTGCGGTGCTAGTCGATGGCGCGTTTAGCTGGGTTGTGGGGGGCCTTTTTCGCATTGCTTTCGCACAATCGGGCGCTATATTCAGAGACGCGCCAATCGTATTTTTTGTCTTTGGATTTTAATATAACACGATATCCCGTCGTGATGACCTGAGCGTACATCATGCCTGCTTGCGGGCAGCCTAAACTGGAATCACGCCATTGTTGCGCTGCGGCGCTCACAACGCTTATGTCGTGGTCATTCACCATTTCGCGCAATGCAGTAGTTGCCTTGCGTACTGCGTCATCACGGTCAAACGCCATCGCAACTCCTGATAGTAGGAGTAAGGGCAATACCACCAACATGCGTTTATGCATATACATTGAATACTCCTACAACGGTATGCAAGTAACATAGCGCAAAATAGGTGTCATTGCACGGAATAAAACGCAAAAAAGGCGCGCCTTGCGGCGCGCCAACGGGGGGTTCATGTTAGCGAGTGGTCCAAAAAGTCATGCGGAAGGCATCCGTGCCTCCGGCAGGTTGCAATGCGGGGATGTTGTCGGCGGGATCATAATCCAAGGTGAGATACGCCTCGCCTATCACCGTCATATGCCCACCTTCGTCCACCGTCAAATCAAATGGCGATGCATTCGTCGCCATGGTCCAGCCATAACTGCCATCGCCGGTCCATTTGGTAATGAATCCAAATGTTCCAGCACCTACGCTTTGGTAGTCTACGCCGCCCGCAGTATTGAAATTTTTTGCGTTAAGCGCGGCGCCGGAAATGTAGACATTGCCTCGCGAGTCGGCAAAGAATTTCGAGCGATTGCCGCTGTATTGCGAAAAATAATCGCCAATCACGGAACGTTCCCACAGCGTGACTCCGGCGCTATCAACGCGCCGTAATTTGGCGCGGTCATAGACATTGGCATCAAACCAATACGCGCCGCCATTGGTATCCGGGGCTACGCCGGTCACGTCTCGATAGTCAGTGCGAACGTGCGTGTTGGTCCAGCTATATGCGCCTGTTGCGAGGAGTTTGGTCAGAAAATATTCGCCTACGCCGCCGGTTTGCTTGCGCACGTCGGTGCCAGCCCCGGGATCCATGTCTACGCGACCTGTATAGAAGCCACTCATAAAGATTTCACCGGTAGACGCTACCGCCACATCTAAGGTGTTTACGCAGCCGCTATCCGCTTGCGCGGGCGAAATCATCTTAGCGTTGCTGAATGCGCCATTTGCGGTCAGTGTAATCAATACGCCGTTACATCCGTCTACACCGCGCATTTGTGGCGCAGTCGCGGTGGTATACACCGTGCCGGGACCTTGGAGTATGAAAATATCTCTGTAATCGTAGTTATAGCTTTGCGCGTTGTATGCGTAATACGCGCCAGAGACCATCACATTGCCGCTGCCATCTAAGGCTAATCCGCCGACGCCAATCCCAGTGGGCGCTGCAATCATGGTGGTCCACAATACGATGCCGTCAGGGGAATATTTAGTGACGAAACTACGCGTCGTGTCCGAGGAAATCGAGTAGTTGGCGAGCTTAGTGCGCGTACCGTCAGGAGCGCCGAAATAGGTCGCTTCGTCACCATCAAACCAACCCGCCACATAAAGATTGCCATTCTTATCGGTCACCATTTTGGTGATATACGTTCGGGAATAATAGGATCCATTGCCTATTAATACAGTCCAACCATAAGAACCGTCGGCCAAGTTTTTGGAGACAAATACCTCGCGTGCGTATTCATTGGCACGATTGGCATAACTGCTGCTGAGGGACTTCAGGTCTTGGCCTGCGCCGACGTTAAAGTCGATCGGGCTACTATAAAAATAGCCTGCACTATAGTTGTTTCCCTGGTTATCGGTAGCGGTGACGTATGCGCCTTCCCATTTGGTTCCGCCGTATAGCGCAGCCGATTCATGTACCACACCGGGCGGTGTGTTGGTCACGGCGGGTCTTGCGTCATGCACGGTATCGGGAGGTGACAGCACAATATATTTATCGCCGGTGTTACTTTGCGCGCGCACCAAGATCTCGCCGTGTTTATTGATGGCATAGGCGTCTACAACTACCCATCCGCTATTGGACGGCAGATAATTGTTTAGATCGTACATCACTCCGCTAGACCAAATAAATCCGTGTATCGCGCCATTCGATAACGAAGAATATCCAACAACGCTGCCGGCTTTATTGATTGCGCGCGCCACACTGAGGTCGCCGCCCAGCGTTCCTAAATCACGCATCGCGTCGGATTGCCACAAAAATGCGTGGCGTTTTCCGCCGGTGGTAATGGAATCACCGACGACTTGCGGAGAGGCCGCATCGTTGATGTCCCAACCTTCGCTGGTTCCGCCGCCGAGGGAGCCTAAGTCTTTGGCGGCGCCATCTTGCCACAAGAACGCGCGCATCTTACCATTTTTATCAAAATCCATTACACCAGTGACCTGATTGGCATTGTTGATGGCATTGGCGATGCTTTGCTGCCAGAGGTCGCCTATGATGAAATGATAATTGTCATTGACCCACACAAAACCATGATTGGAGTAATCGCCACCGTTCATGACATATTCTGAAGATCGGCCGCCACCGGCCACACGGCCGTTGTCGTTGATATCGCTGGTCCAGCCAAATTCAGATCCGCTGCCTTTAATGACGCTCATGCGTCCGTTTACAACGATGGCCTCGTGTTGATAATAAGGCGCTAACGGCGTCATTCCCCACGGGCTAGGATATTTGAGCGCGTTAGAGGTGGCCGCCGCAATGCCATAGTTGTTGATACCGCTGACGCGAGAAGCGCAATACGTTACGGTGCTTTCGCATCCCAAGACATCAATGGTTTGCAATACGCCGTCGCGCCATATGGCCGGGTAGGACGAATAGCGCGGATCGGTACCTGCGGGTGGCAAAATACGCCCGCCTACATCGCCGTAGTCATTAAAAGACGGAAACAAAAACGTTCGTACACCAGTGGAATCCCCGCCTGGCTCGTAATTTTGCACGACCATGGCCTCGGGTGCCGCATTGCTAATAATGTTATAAGTTGGAGGCGCCGCTTGCGCGGATAAACTTGCCGATAAAATCGCTAGTATGAGTGTTCCTCGTAATTTTTTCATGTCACTTCCTCAGTGTGTGTTAGATCACTAAGTAGCTCTTCATCACGAATAGCTACTCCCTAAATTGCAACCGGAGATTTTTTTCCGGCAAAGCAACCCCCGCCCAACGAGGTTGGGAAAAAAATGTCTAAACATATAATGTTGACTACACTACAGGAGCAGGTCTGGACACTTTTCTGAGGGCAAAAAACGCCCTACCCGCGTTACGCGACAAATACGCAGCGCGGAGTCCAAAACGCACATCAGATTATCTCGCCAGCATCCCTACCGAATGAAACTGCCCCACATTTTTTGTATTTCCATTGTGCGCATGTCATATGCCGAAAAGTTTTTATAAACAAATAATCTAGTTCTGTACTTTGGTTATAGTGAATTCTAATAGGTGTATAAGATGGATATCATTTTTTATAAATATATTTAACGTTAACTCAAAAGATAGCAGGCATCGGTTTAATGGCAAGGAAAAAGGTCCATCATATTTTTTGCTGCTAGTATCAATATGATTGCAGACTGTTTCACCTAATCTTCAGAATTCACGTTCTGTGCCGTTTATTAATTTTCAGTTCATCAAATTAGATAAAGAGCTATATAGACAAATACGGCATTAAAAAAATTTTACCTGGAGAAAGACATCAAGTGTAAAAGATTGGTGTCGTTGTAACAGAGTATTTTAATAACTGAGCGCAGCGCTATGTTATCACCTTGGCAATATCACAAATACCCGTAGGGAGAGAGCAGTAAAATATTTTAGTGATTTTCTGTGTGCCAGAGCACGCGTGGCCGAACGCTAGAAAATTATTGTTTACCAAAATCGCCGCGTATCTCTCTGAAAATGGCTTACCGGTTTGTTGTGTAACGTGAGCGTGCGTCTATGCGGTAAATGCCAAACGGGAGCGGAGGCGGGGCGTTCAGAGATATACAAGATCGGCGAGTCGTAGCGCTTGGTCTTGGATATATCAAAAGTGTATAATAAAACCGTGGGGGCTATCGGACCCGTAAATTTTTGATCTGAAATTCTGACGAGAGGTGTATATGAAATCATTGCCGGTGTGTCTTTTAGCGTTGGGTCTTGGTGTGTCATCTGCATATGCCGCGAATGAAGGTAAGGCGGCCTATGACAATGCTTGTGGGATGTGTCACAACAGCGGCTTGGCTGGCGCGCCTAAATTGACCGATAAGGCGGGATGGAAAGATCGCCTGGCGCAAGGCGAAGCGGTGTTATTAGAGCATTCGATCAAAGGATTTAAAGGTAAAACCGGTATGATGCCGGCCAAAGGCGGGAATTCCGAGACGAAAGATTCAGACGTTAAACTGGCGTTGCAGTATATGCTGGACAGTGCAAAATAAAAGTGTAATCTTGCGCGCAAAATTTAGCGTAAAATACGCCGGATGTGCAACATGTCCGGCGTATTATCGTTATGCTAACCGGCGGTGCCAGGTAGCATTAGCGGCATAGGGTGCATGACGGCCAGCACCAATATGATTTAAAACATCCCTCAGGGCGCTAGGCCGGCGCTTTATGCGCGCGAAATAGTTGGAATCGCCTGATAACACGGTGATTTGATCTGGCGGATTGCGTCTACCAATGTGTCTATGGCCGAAGGCCGTGTGAAACTCGCGCGCCACGCCAGCGCAACCCGGCGCATTGGCGTAGGCGCGGCAAAAGGGCGCGTTGTGACCAGGGGTGTGCGGTATTTTTCAGTATTCGCGCTACACGGTAAAACCGTAATGCCTAATCCGGAGGCGACCATATTACGTATTGTTTCCAGCGAATTGCCGTGTTGAATGTCGCTGCCGTGGCGTAGCAGATCGGGGCATGCCTCGACCACTTGATTGCTGAAACAATGGCCGCTATGTAGCAATAATACATGCTCTTCCGCCAACGACACGGGGTTTATGTCGCGTTTTTTCACCCACGCATGATCGGAAGGCAGGGCCACCACGAACGGTTCGTCGTATAATGCGCGCGTCACCACGCCGGGAATTTCAAAGGGCAGGGCGATGACCACGGCGTCGAGTTTTCCAGCGCGCAATAAGGCTTCTAAATTGCTGGTGGTATTTTCTTCTACAATCAGCGGCATTGCAGGGGCCAAGTGGCGCAGTGTAGGGATAATTTCCGGTAATAAATAAGGCCCGATCGTGTAGATGACCCCCAGTCGCAGTGGGCCGGATAAAGGATTGCGATGTTGGGTCGCAAATTCTTTTAGGCGCGCCGCTTCATCCAACACGCGCCGCGCTTGTTGGATGATGCGTTCTCCGGCGATGGTGATCTCGACCTGTGTTTTGCTACGTTCAAAGATCAACACACCGAGCGCCTCTTCGAGTTTTTGGATGGCCAAGGACAACGCAGGTTGGCTGACAAAACAACGCTGGGCGGCGCGACGAAAATGGCGTTCTTCCGCGACGGCGATGATATAACGCAAGGCGTTAAGATTCATGAGGCGTTGATATGTAATGGATATCAGATAAGTATATACAATAAATTGGATATATCAAGCCTGTACGCCGTAAAGTATAGGGCAAGGGGCCGAGGTGGCCTATTGATTCCTAAACAGAGGTGTAATGTTATGAAAAGACCGGAAATTAAGACCATGCAAAACTTAGAATCCGCATTTGCAGGCGAATCCATGGCGCATATAAAATACCGCTATTTCGCCAAATTGGCACGTGCCGCAGGAGACATAGACACGGCGCGTGTTTTTGAAGCGACGGCCGAACAAGAGGTCGCCCATGC
>CAKKRP010000024.1:12904-15054 GCA_919902765.1 Gammaproteobacteria bacterium
CGCCCATGCCTTTGGGCACCTGGATTTGCTGTATCCCGCCGCCGCGATGACCCCCGCCCAGTGTTTGCAAATGGCGATAGACGGCGAGACCTATGAATATACCGAAATGTATCCGAGTTTCCGGCGCACTGCGGAAGCGGAAGGCGAGCGCGCTGCGGTTGCTGAAATAGACGCACAAATCGCGGAGTCGCGTGAACATGCCGCCCAATTCCAAGCGACCTTGAAAATGGCGCAACGGCGCTTTGCGGCCCTGGCCAAGGTGGAAGAACGACATGCGCAGCACTATCGTGAGGTGTTGGCTCAAGTGAATAAGTAACATACGCACGTGGTACAAAATTTGTGTTTTCTTGTTACGCGTTGCGTTATCGTATCACCCATATTGTTGGATTTATTGAGGAGTATAGAGATGAAAAAGTATCAATGTTTAGTTTGCGGCTTTATCTATGACGAAGAAAAAGGCTTGCCGGAAGAGGGCATAGAACCCGGTACGCGCTGGGATGATATTCCAGCGAGTTGGGTCTGTCCGGAATGCGGCGTCGCCAAAAGCGATTTCGATATGGTGGAAATCTAACTCCGATACGCTAACAGGGGGCGCATATGCAACCCATCGTTATTATCGGCAGCGGGCTCGCGGGCTACACAGTGGCCCGCGAGCTGCGCAAACTAAATGCCGATTTTCCTATCACGCTGATTTGCGCGGACAATGGCGATTTTTATTCGAAACCGATGTTGTCAAACGCGTTGCATAGCGGCAAGACGCCCGCGCAATTGGTGACCACGGCGGCGGCGGCGATGGCGCAACAACTCAATCTCACCTTGATGGCGCATACCCTCGCCGATAAAATCGATACCCAAGGAAAACGCGTCTATACCAACCAAGGTAGCTTCGCCTACGCAAGTTTAGTATTAGCCGTAGGCGCACAAACTATCCCGGTCGCGCTGGAAGGTGACGCCGCCGCAGACGTGTTGACGGTGAATCATTTAGACGATTATGCGGCGTTTTACCAACATCTGGGCGTGGCGCGCCATATCGTGTTGATCGGAGGCGGCTTGATCGGCTGCGAATTCGCGAACGACTTAGTGACGGGCGGGCATCGCGTGACGGTGGTGCATCCGCATCATTTTCCATTGCAGAATTTGCTACCGGAAACCGTCGGCAATGCCTTGGCGGCGGCGTTGCAAGCGGTTGGGGTGACATGGAAATTTCGCGCCACCGTCACTGCCGTCGCTAAAGATCCGCTCGGTTATCGCGTAACGCTCTCTAATGGCGAGCAACTCATTGCCGATGTGGTCTTGTCGGCAATCGGTTTACGTCCGCAAAAACAGCTCGCACAACGTTCGGATATCGTCGTGCGGCGCGGTGTGGTGGTAGATGACTATCTGCGTACCAGTGCGTCTGACATTTATGCTATTGGGGACTGCGCCGAGTATGGCGAGCGCACCTTACCCTATGTGTTGCCCATCATGAACGCGGCGCGCGCCTTGGTCAAAACGTTGACCGGGGAGCCGACGCCGGTGCGTTTTCCCTATATGCCGGTCGCGATAAAAACACCCGCCTTACCACTATTGGTGCAGTTGCCCGCCAGTGACGCCACCGGGCAGTGGCAAGTGGAAGATCAACATGGCCTAAAAATGCTCTTTGTAGATCGCCAAGGTCAAATGCTGGGCTTTGTGCTCGCCGGGGAACGCACCAAAGAACGCGCGCAGTGTTTAGCGAAACTGCCGCCCTTGGTTCAGTGACGGCCACTGCACAATCGGAAAATTTTCGTAACTCTTGAGTAACCTGAATCGCTATTCAGCATGTGATACCCCCCCTTTTTCAAAGGGGGGACACTCAATGTCAAGTATGTACTGAAGAGTAACAAATTTTCTATAGTCAGGAATAAAGTGTCGTTGTCAGTTGTTTATCCATTAGATTAGGATGACCGATACGGTGCGTCCTGGTTAAATCACCGTTTTTATCACACATTGGAGAGCGATTATGTCTAGTACTATACAGTTGCGTAAGGGCTTAGGTATATGCATTGCCGTGCTGGGTCTTGGTGCGTCGTCGTGGGTCATGGGGGCCGACATGGATAAGGGGATGGTGATGGTTTCATCTCCAAAAGAGGGCGCTAAGCTTTCTAGCAGCATGGAAAACAAGCTGGATT
>CAKKRP010000024.1:15064-40538 GCA_919902765.1 Gammaproteobacteria bacterium
CGATATCAAATTGGGCGCGGGCGACGATCATTTTCACGTGTGGGTGGATGATCAACGCGGTCCTCCGACGCGCGCGCTGAAGGGCAGTTACGCATTGCCTAAAATGAGCCCCGGCAAGCATAATATCGTGGTGAAAATCGTCGATAAGGCCCACATGCCGACCGGTACGCAACAAACGGTCATGGTTAACGTGGAGTAAACGTGGCCGCAGAAACGGCGTATGCGTTAGTGCAAGTTGCGCATAATTTTGGGGCTGTCGCAGTGGTGGGCAGCCCCGCTGCGGCTTGGCTATGGGTGCGCGAACAACGCCGGGCGCCGAGCGTATTGATGTGGTTGGTCGGCGTGGGTTGGTGGTTGCAAATCGCCAGCGGCGTAGGTTTCGCGGCAACCAGTTATCTTTCGCGGGGCGAATTGCCGGAAACCTCCGGCGTCGCGTTAATCGCATTGTCGATTAAAGTGGGTTGTGCGATTTGCGCGTTGTCGATGGTTGGCGTTTATGCGTGGCGCAGGCACACGCAAGGTCTACAATCTCAAATCTGGGTGTGGCCTATATTGTCGGCGATTGGCGCGGTCGCGCTGGTAAATGCGGCATTATTGCGTTGGTTTGGTTGAAGCGGTGCGACGTTTAAAAGCAACACTTGGTCGGCATCGACACGCCATAACCCTGCGCAAAATCGACGCCGAGTTCTTTTAGTTTGACAAAAATCTCATCGTTCTCTACAAATTCCGCGACCGTTTTTAACCCCATCGTGCGACCCATTTGGGCGATCACATCCACCATCTTGCAGCTTATAGGATCGTTTATCATATCTTTAACAAACTGCCCGTCGATTTTTATATAATCGACATCAAGGTGTTTTAGATAACTGAATGAACTCATGCCGCTGCCAAAATCGTCTAAAGAAAATAAACAACCTAAGGCCTTGAGTTTTTTTATCAATTGTTGCGCCACCGTGAGATTGGTCACGGCGGCGGTTTCGGTGATTTCAAAACATATGTATTGCGGAGGTATGTCATTGGTTTTAAATTGATCCGCTACAAAATCGTAAAAATCGCCTTTACACAGCGTGGCGCCGGATAGATTGATCGAATAAATAGCATGGCGATGGGCGTTTTTTTCTCGGCAATTTTTAGCGATCATGCCGAATGCGTTACTGATAACCCATTTATCTATATCATACATCAGATCGTAGCGCTCGGCCGCCGGAATAAACGACATCGGGGGAATCAGCGCCCCGTTGTCGTCTATCATACGCACCAAAAGCTCATATTTTTTCGGTTCATTATCGTTTTTATCGATGGATCGTATTTCCTGGTTGTACAGCACAAATTTATTATTCGTTAGCGCATCTTTGATGCGCTTAGGCCACATAATCTGTTGACCGTTGCTAAAATTATCGCTATCTTTATCGGCAGGGTTGTCTATATGGACATAGTTTTTGCCTTTGCTTTTGGCGATATAGCAGGCGGAATCCGCGATACTCAGCAGCATGGATAAATCGCCGATGTCCGGCGCAAACCGGGTCACGCCTATGCTCGCGCTGATGTCATAACTGACACCTTGCCAACGGAACCGTAAACCGCGTATACGTTCGCGGATCTCATTCGCTATATTGCCCGCGACCGGCACCGGGCAGTTGGAGAGCAGGATGGCGAACTCGTCGCCACCTAGGCGCGATAATGTGTCGGTCGTGCGCGTGTGTTTTTTTAGCTCCATGGCCACGCGTCTCAACAATTCATCCCCGGCAAGATGGCCTGCGGAATCGTTCACAAGTTTAAAGTGGTCGAGGTCGATATAGAGCAGCGCGTGTTTTATTTTGTTGTGCTGCGAATTCGCTATCGCATTATCTAACACTAACTCAAATGCCGCCCGGTTGAGCAGGCCGGTCAGCATATCGTGGCGTGCTTGGTAGGTCAAAACATTGATCGCACTGCGTACTTCGCTTACGTCTTGAATGGCCATCACCAGACCGGACACTTTCTCGCCTTTGTCCAGCATGGGGGATAGAATCGCGGAAATCGGCACTTCGCGGCCATATTTGTTAATCAGCATATGGTCCTCGCGGAACGCTATTTTCTTTTTTCTGAACAAGCAATCGTTGACGTAGGCATGGGTAGCGGCGTCCGCCGATGCTAATTTAATGGGCGCGATGTCTTGTAACGATTTTCCTTTGGCATCACCCGAATTCCAACCGGTTATTTGCTCTGCGGCAGGATTGAGATATTCTACTTTTCCCTCCCCGTCGGTAGTAATAACGCCATCGCCTATGGATCCCAAGGTGACTTGCGCGCGTTCATTTTGTTTGAACACACGTTCTTCAATGTATAGTCGCTCCAATTCCGCCGCCGTGCGCGATGCGAAAATTTTCATGATAGGGATGATTTCTTCGTCGCGGCTCAGCGGCACGTCGTGCATGACCACCAATACGCCGATGGTGGTGTCGCCGCTGTCGTTTAAAGGCAGCGCCCAGCAGCTTTTTACGCGCATCTTATGCTGCAAAGCTTGATTTGGCATGAGCTTGACCACGGATTCTCCGCAGTAGCAGAGTTTGTCGGCGCAACCTCGGTCGCCTTCGACTTTGTAGGTAAAGTTTCCCATAAGATTGTCGCGATGCCACACGGCGATAGTCTCAATTTTCGTTCGGTCGGCGGCGAGTTTGCCGACAAACGCGTATGAAACAGTAAGCGCCTGAGCGAGATTTTTTACCACCGATTTGAAAAAGTGTTCGCCTATATGCGCCCCGGTGCCTGCAACGATGCTTTTTAATAAGTCCGTGGCGAGCGTCGCTTGCGGCGTGTTGTGTGTAGAATTAGTTGCGCTATTACAGCATGATGATGGGTTGGTGGACGCTATGTTGCTCAATTGCGCGGCGAAGGCCAACGCGATATTGTATGCGACTAAAATATCTTGTTTTTTAAATGATCGTGTATCGTTGCCGAGCATCAACAAGGCACTGACGTTTTTGTTTGCGTTGAGTTTATAGCATAACGTCTGTTCACAAGGGTAGGATTGCGCAGCGCATATCGCGCCCTGCGCGTCAAATATTGTGTCGTTTGCGTGTTGTAAAAATGACGCAAAAGACGGGATATTGCTATTGACGGCAAATGGCGTGGTTTGGGGCGGAGTGACCAATCCATGATTAAATAAGATATAAAATTTTGCATCTGTGGCGTCATCGTCGGCAAAAGACAGCCGTAAACCACACCAATCCATATTGACGAGTCGGTGCAGATGAGCGGTTAATAAATCGAGTAAGTTGGGAATGCTCTTGCAATTGGCGAACGCACGCAACGCGTCAGACGCTGCGGGCACATCTATCCGATCTAAATAAGCAGGGGTGGTCGGCGACCGCTCAATCTCGCCCCTTGCGATAGATAACGCGTTAATTATATTAGGTTTAATGCAGATTCCCCATGTGCTATTCCCCGGCTTATGAGTCTGGACAACACTACTAACAACACTACTATATCGGACGCAATTAGGGAGTTTTAAAGAGGTAGTTATGGCGTTAAATCATTAAATTGGATGGCGCTCGGCATAACGCATTGCGGGTGTTGTGAGCGTTAAGAGACGTTGTGTTTTTCTAGGTAAGGCATCAACCAATTTAAAATATCAGTGTAGATTTGTTCACGATTCAGTTCATTCAAAATTTCATGATAAAGTCCAGGATAGCCTATCCATTGTTTTTTTGTCGAACTAATATTTTCATATAAGGCGAGCGCATCGGAGGGCGAGGCGAGCCGGTCGTCTAACCCGTGCAATATTAGACAAGGCAGTTGTATTTGCCGAGCGCGTTGGAGGGCCAGTTTTTGACTGATTATCGTGGCGCGGTGCCAACCGGCGGCGCCGGTGTGAAAAACAAGTGGGTGTGTGGCATAGGCGTGACAAATGCCGGTGTCATGCGTGAGCAGATTAATGGGAATATGATTGGGTAAGCTGAAACGCGGAAAGACGCGCGCCGCTATGCGAGCAACAGCGTTTTTCCAAAAGGGTAAAGGTGTGTATAAGCCCATAAAAATACCGGTCAACACAACTGCCGAAATATTGATGGGCGCCAGGTTTTCTTCCAGATAGCGCGCCGCAATCAACGCCCCCATAGAGTGGGCGCCTAAGGTCATCGGGATGCCCGGCCAGGTGGTTTTACAAAAATTAAGCAACGCGCTGACATCGTGGAAATACTCCGCATAATCGGCGACATAACCGCGCTGGCCCGGGCTATCACCATACCCCCGCAGATCGACGATCACCAGCGCCATGCCACGCGACGCCATCCAATGTCCAAAATGCGCGTAACGTGTACGGTGTTCGGCATAGCCATGTACCCATGCCAGCACGCCAAGAATTTTTTGCGGGGCCCAGTAGCGGCCTTGCAATGTCAACCCATCTGCGGTAACGACAGAAAAATCGCGCTGTACGATAGGGGCAGCGTGGGCCTTGTTATCATCACTTTGGAGAGAATTTAATTTCATCTAAAACACACCTGCCATAAACCCATTAACATTGAAAATCCTGGATTGACAGATCCTGCGTCGCAACGGCATACCATTTGGTATTGATGAGTAGATGGCCCTGCTCAGGAAAATGAACTCTGCCGCGCATTGATCCGGCCATAATTTTAATTTCCAGTAGCACCACTCCAGATACTGGTTTTCTAAAGCAAAAATGATCCCAACCCCATGTATTTTATCAATAAATTTTGTCAATTAAAGTCCTCCTCATATTGTTCCGATAGTTGTGCCGTTCAGTGGAATGTGCAGCCTGTCACAAAGTGGCTCGACTTTTGGATATAGCAGGCGTCCGTTTCACATTAACGCAATTAGAACTTGGCGACAAATATACAACGTTGGTCACGCGCGCGCGCCTCATGGCGTGGAGGGCTTGCCCTTGTTTTTTGTGTTTGGCCCGGAAAACCAGGAGGCCCGCCGCGCAGGCGGGGCAGGGAGATAACGAATGGGCAATATGGGTAACTAACAGGAGAGTTTCAGCATGACTAAAATGCGAACATCCGTCTGGGCGGTAAGCGCGCTTAGCACGGCATTGTTTATCGCGGGCTGCGGTGGTAACAGCGGCGGCGGTACAACGGCGGCGTCATCCAGTCCGAAGATTTCGGGTGTGGTGACCGTATCCAGCACAGCGGCGAAGGGGTCGGCGACCCTTAAGGCGTTGAACAGCGCGCCACACGGTAAACCCGGCAGCGCGATGTATAAAGCAACCATGGGTAAGGGTGGCGGGGCGTATAACTTCCTGCCTTCCGTGCCCGCGCGCAAGGGCTTTGCCAATGCCGAGGTCTTTTTGTATGACGCAGATCATCCGGAATGGAAATCGCCGGTCGCGGAAACGACCACGGATTCCACGGGTGCGTATTCGTTGAATATCTATATGAATGCGTCGTTGAACGGTAGCGCCTATTCCGATGGCGCGACCTTGGCCGATGGTCATTACACCTTGATCGCGTCGAAATATGACCCGACCCTGGGGGCGACCTTGGTGGCCATGCAGAGTGTGGCACAAGACGTGGCGGGTTCGGTCGCCGGCAATAATCTGGAGGCCGTGCCTAGCGATGTTGTGCCTTCTGTTGATACCGTTGTTGGTCAAAGCAAAAACACCGATGGTACTGAGACTTGGGGCGCTACCTCTGTCAGCTTGGCACCCAATGGCACCCTCCAAGTGGCCTTTAACATGCCCATGGCGCGCGATACGGTGACCTCAGGCATAGCGTTGAGTCCCGCCGATGCCGGAACGTGGGAAGTGTCGCCGGACTGGACATTGGCGAGTTTCCGCCCCACTAGTGGCAGTTTGCAGGCCAACACCGCTTACATGGTGACGGTGAAAGGCGATGACCTCTCCAAGAGTGGCGCGGTGAAAAATGTCTATGGCAATCGTTTAGCGAAAACGGGCTATGGATATTTTACGACCTCTGCGGCTAACGATACCACGGCCCCGACGGTGAGTTTGACCAGCCCCTCGACCACGACAGGCGTAGATCCGACCACAGCGATCAAAATTACGTCTAACGACCAGTTAGATGTCACCAAGCTGACCTTATCGCTGACACCTAGCCTGGGCAGCAAGCCCGAGGTGAATTACACCTTTGTGAATGCCACCACGCACGTATACGAATTAGTGACGGCCATCACTAAAGGCATGGGCGTCAATTATGTCGGCAGCATCACTGGCCTCAAAGACTTGGCGGGCAACGTAGCGACCACGATTTCCGTCGATTTCACTACCTCATCTACCGTCACCGGCGTGAGCACGGTCTCTACCGATACTAGCATTGCAGCGGTGCAAGTGGCGTCTGCCGACCTGTTCACCAAGTGGATAGGCGCGATGAACGACCGCGACATCGGCAAGTGGCAAGGCTTGACCGCCGGCAATTTCGCGATGGACTACAACCTCGCCAATGGCTTCGATTCCACCGATGTGAACCGCGACGGCGTGTACAGCCTGGATGAATTCAGCGCCCTGTTGTCCAACCAAGCCTTCCCGATGTGGAAATATTGCGGTACCACCTTGGTAGGCACCGTGGTGGATGCAATGAATGTCGATGCGGCCAATAACAAGGCCGATTTCAAGTTCACATTAACCGGCACTTCTACGGTGGGCGGCAAAGATTGTTCAGACGCCACGCCGAAAGAGTCCCTGTTCGCCACCGTGCGCAAGATTGGCGGTTATTGGAAAGTGGAACACGCCTCTATCGGCATCGATACACGCGGTCAAAGCATAGGTCAAGTAACGGCGATGAGCCTGGTTGGCCCGGCCGAAGACACCGTATTGTTGGATAGCCAGATGGGTCCCCCGACCTTTAAGTATGCCAGTGCAGCGGGTGCCACGTTTGCGTATACTGCTGGCAGCCCATTGCGTTTTGAATGGAGCGCGGTTACGGGTGCGACAACCTATGTGTTCATCGTGATGAGCGCGGACGATCCGAAGAACGGTATGGCCTTGGCAATACCGTCGGATAAGACAGTGCTGGATTTCAGCGACCCCAACGCGATGCCGCAGCAAGGCGGCGGTGGGGGTACGACGGCGGGTGGCGCCACCAGCACGTCGCCCAACCATCCGGTGTCCAAAGACTTCGGGTTCGACGACAAATTCGAACCGGGCGCGGGTTCTTCGCTGATGTGGCAGATCGCGGCGCTGGGCAGCAACACGGTGACGCAGATCAAGCAAGGCACCAATAGCAGCTTGTCTAAAGATCTGAAGGCCATCAGCGAATTGCGCCGCATCTTGATCGGCGGCGTCAACACCAGCACCAAGGTGGGGTTGAAGGCACAAGATGGTGGTACGGGTACGGTTGTCCCGTATAACATCAACTACAACGGCTTCGACATCACGGGTGTAACCGGCCATACCGGCACGGTGGACATCACGCTGACCAGCGAGAGTTTGACTAATATCTTCGGTACGTGTACGCCAGTGTCTCCTGCCACTACCTGTGTCGCTGCGAGTTCCAGCGACAACATCGGCCGTTTGTGGTTGGATGGCGCGTTCCGTCAGGAATTCCCGTTGGATTTCGATCCGGATACGAATGGCACGGTGGTGCAAACGCAACGTACGGCCTACGATATCGATCCGGCGGTGACTGCAGGGATTACGGTGTACAAATATTCGGTGACGATTACGGTGCCACTGACCAAAGGCTGGAACCATTTCAGCATGTTGGATCACGCGATGTCGTGCGGTACAAACTGCTTCAATGGTGGCCCAGGATCGCGTTGGCGCGATTTCAATGTCAACACGACCGCCGGTATTACGCCAGTCTTAGCCGTCACGGGCGTGCAAGGTAGCACCAGCACCGCTGGTACGGCGGGTGCGACCTATGGTGCACTGACAGGCGATGCCTGGCAGTTCTACAATGCGGGTGTTACCCCGACAACGGGCGTCAAGAGCGTGCGTGTGGCGGGCACCATCACCGGCAGGACGATTAGCACGTTGGAAATCAATTTGTGGAACAACGCATTGATGATCAACAAACACGTCAGCGTGCCGATGCCAGCGCCAGTGACGGGTGTCATCACCTACTCGTTCGACATGGACATCTACACCGGCGACAACTGGATCAACCTCGGCGGTAACGCCTGCGGCTTCACCACGACCGGAGCGTGGGACGACTGCCGTTGGTTGAACGCCAATTTTGGTGTGCGTAGCGACAATGGTTCCGTCTACACGCCGCCAATCTCTATCACCAGCGTGGCGGCTGCCGATGCGAATGGTGTCGCTACTACGACGTTATTGACGGCGACCGATTCGTTCGGCAACTTCAAACGCTATGACGCCAGCACGGTCACCACCAATAAGCTGATCATCAGCGGTGTGATGACCAACTTCCAGGATCCCAACCCCAATGCCACCTACCCGATGCGTCCGATGTACAACGTCGGCGGTGACGGCGGCTGGAAGGGCGGCGAGTTGACGGTGGATGCAACCGGCAATTTCACGATTGCGGTAGACCTGTTCAATGGCTACAACAACGTGGGCGTCAATGACACGGCCTTCAACTGGATGGGTATGGAGATCTACACCAGCTTGGGCAAGACGGTCATCAAACCGACCATTACCAGCGTCAGCACGGGCACCTACACGGCCGGTCTGAACGGCATGATGGGTAAGATCGACGCGGGCGCCGCCTGCTTCGTGACCATCAACGGCACGGCCAAGCAGGGTGAAGTGCGGGTCGCCTGGCGTTCGCAGGACGATAATGGCACACCCACCAACTATGGCGATGACGTCTTCAATTGGGAAGAGCAAGTGGCCAAGGCCGGAACTCCGAGTCTGGGCGATGATGGCTTGCCTCATGCGTTTACGGTCACCATCCCGGTGGTGAGCAGACTGGTCGCAGGCAGTAAGGTGCAAAACTTTGTCGATATCAACGACACCTCGTGGTTATGGTTAGGTACTGAGGTCACGACGACCGGTACTTGCGTCTATTCCGCGCCGACCGTGACCGCCACTCTGGTGAGCACTGCCACGGATACGACGGGTGTAGCGATTACCGGTACGCCAGGTTCTGCGATGTACCCGGCAACGGGTCAGACCACAGCGGCGGCAGTGACCATTTCGGGGACGACTAATCGTCCGGGTCGTGCAGTGCGTGTCGAGGCCCATGCCTGTGGTGCAACAGATACTTACTACGTGAACGCTGCTACCACCGGCGCTGCCCCGTACGCATGGTCGGTACCCGTGACCGTCTATAACGGTAACCAAAACATCAACGTCATGGATGGTTGGAACAACATCGCCAATGTCAACGTCAATTCATCTACCTCTACTATGCCGTCACCCGCGATTTCGATAACGGGTATGACGGGTACGACGGGTACGGCGGGCACAGGTTCTGCGGTAACGATCACGGCACCAGGCGGTCTTGCCACCTCTTGCGGCAATTCAAACTGGAGCGTGGGCGCGGCGCGGAGTATTTCAGTGTCCGGCACCACCAAAGTGGGCGGCACCAAGTTGTCGGTCTTCGTCAACGGTGTAATGACCACAGTCACTTCCGATGCCACGACCAAGGTGTTTATCCTCAACGCGGATGTGTACAACGGTATGAACAACATTGGCATCAATGACCCCAACTGGAATAACTACTTCCTGGGTGTCACCACCACCAATGGCGTTGCCGCACCGCAATATGTCGAGATCACCTCGCCCATCGACAACGCGGTCGTCGGCAGCACCACCACGGCGAGCACCAATCAAACCGTCAATGTCACCGGCACGATCTACTCGACCGGTAAGGCAGGTGGTGCGACGGCGTTCAAGCCAGACGGCGTGGGCGGTTCGTTCTGCGATGGCGCTGGGTGTACGCAATACAGCTCCGACCCGAACGCGGCGCAATGGGGCGCGCAACCCGTCACCTTGCAAGATAACGGCAATGGCACCTGGACGGTGTCGTTCTCCGCGACCTTGCATACGCACGACAATGGGGCCGGTGTGATGGTGTCGGATACGGGCAATGTCAATATCTTCGCGTGGGGCGCGGCGGGGGCCAATCACGGTGCCAGCGCCGGTGTGAACCAGACCAACGCGTGGTATTACAAACCCGGCAGCAACGCGAAGGTCGATGTCAAGCAGCAACAACACTTGATCGACGATCTGCAACGTGCGATAGCCAAGTCACGGTAAACCGTAGATTGGGTTGCGCGCAAGCGCAGCCCAATCGAAAGGTAAATCGTAGCAAAAACCTTCGGGGCGGCCCGTAAAGCCGCCCCGATTTTTTTGTCAGGTGCTGACTTTGATTTGTCATGTGACACTTTAGCAAGCGTAGCGTGCGCTGTGCGCACGTTTTATCTTTTCATCGAGATAAATCTCAAGATTAATGGCGATCCAGGACGCCCATTGAATGCCAGCCAAAGAATTGGGAAAAGATGACGTTACCCTATGCCATCGAGTTAAGCGCGTACGTTAGACTGAGGTTGACTGTGGTTAGCATTTATGCTAACATCCAAATATGGCCTATTCCGTTGAATACTTTCATGCCCGAGTCCAAACCGTGATCGAATCTTGGCCTGTGGATGTGGTCGCAGACTACGCTAGAATTATCGAACTTCTTATTGAGCACGGCCCGAACTTGCGGTTGCCCCACTCACGCGCTTTTGGTGGCGGGTTGTTTGAATTACGCCCGCGCGGTAAGTCGGGTATTGGTAGAGTGTTCTATTGTTTTCTTATTGGACAGCGCGTAGTGGTATTGCATGCGTTCATTAAGAAATCGCGGCAAACGCCAGAGCAAGAAATCAAGCTTGCGCGAATGCGAATGAAGGAGATGCAAAATGGCTAAACTTAAATACGACCCTGTACTACACAATCAAAAAGAGTTCCTTGAAAAGGCATCAAAACGTCGTGGCTTTCGTGAAGCCTATGATGCCCTTGAAGCCGAGTATGCGCTGGCGCATGAAATGGTGTCCGCGCGTGCCCGTGCGGGCCTAACTCAAGAAGCGGTCGCTGATCGTATGGGCACCACGAAAAGTGCTATTTCAAGGTTGGAAGGCGCTGGAAAACATACCCCTTCAGTGGCATCGCTTAAAAAATACGCTGATGCGGTAGGTTGTACGCTCAAGATTGAATTTATACCGCAGCCTGTCAAACGACGTGGAGCAGCCCAATCCGGCGCCCGAGCAGATGTGCCGAAAACAGCCCGTAGATTGGGCTGAACGATTTTTGTCAGGCACGGGGACAGGTCTCAATACTGTTCACTTAAGGAGACCTCAGGGTCAGACTCGACATATTTCAGGGCAGGCGCCGGTTACCGCTTTATTGCGCTAGCCTGAAAAAGGGCAACCACAGGGGGTTGCCCCTACGGGTGGGGCAATCTGTCGCAAGATGGGTTGATGCCAGCGGCGAGCCCTCGGGGCAGGGCGCGGCGAGTGATAACGCTTGCCGAAATTATGAGTGCCTATCAAGGGGGCAAGTCTAGCCCCGCGCCTTTTCAAAGACAACGGCTAATCCAGGACACCCACTAAATTTCCCCTTATTATTTAACCCAGATTTTCCATTAGGCAGCTATTCGGCAACCGCTCCCGGCACTGCCCTACCTCCTGCATCCATGCAGGCGTCTGCGTGTTTTGTGGATTTTTTCGCCTATCTTCAACACCTTGATCGCTATCGCTGCGAAGCCTAATGGAAAATCTGGGTTAATAACCTGTTGGGATAACGCTCAGCGGTTGCCTTGTTTGGGCAGCGTAGCGATGAGGAATAGGGTGGATGACGACGGGGGGGCTACTAGGCGCGGTGTGTCCTAACCCGAACTACAGGGTGAGCGATTTCATATTCCTACTACTAGCATATCCAGGGCGGCCACAATTTCGGTGCGGTGGTCGCGCAAGCTGCCTGCCTCGGCACCCAGCGCAGATAAGGCGACACCGGCGAGTTGTGGCGTGAGCATTAAATACCGCGCGCCCAATATTTCAAACACGGGCGTGAGCCTGGTCAGGGGGATACTCTGGGCGTTGAGTGGGCGCAACGGCACTACCACGCGGGAACGTAGATCGGAGAGTAAGTCGGCTTGCACATCGAGCAAGAGCGGAAAGGCATTGCGCGTCGTGGGGTTGATGTTTTGATAGACTGAAAATTGCGCCATTAGAAATTCCGAAGGTCGTCTCCAAACAGGCCGTTGTGTGCGATATGTTCGTTGTAGGCCTCAATAGCTTCACGGTTCTCAGTCAGCCAAGACTCACGCTGCTGTTGCTGCAACATCGCAATAAGCGTTCGCTCGAGCGCAGCAGAGAGGTTGATTTTCAGCGCACGGGCCTGGTCGAACAGTTCGCTGTTAATAGAGAGATTGGTGGATTTCTTGGGCGCACGGGGGTTGTAAGCGAAAGGCATGTATATACCTATGATGAGCATGATGGATGCGCACAGTATATGCGCATCCATCATGCGTGTCAAGGTGCTTGGAGGTCAGTGCGACCCCTATTGCCGCTCCAACGACACTTCATAAGGCAACTTGCGTATTTCCAACACCGCTCCCTCGCGCGAGGTCATGTGCAAGGTGCGTGTTTCGGCGCTGGCGACTTGTGTCACCACCAGCAGATCGCAGCCGCCCTCGGGTGACATTTTGGCGTCCACTACTTGGCCGATACTTTGGTCATTCTCGTTGCCGCTCTCGTAGACATCCATGCCCGGCTGAGGAATCGCGATCCCATTGACATGCGCCAAATACATGCGTTTTTTTAATTTGCCGAGATAGTACATGCGCGCGACGATTTCCTGCCCCGTGTAACACCCTTTGGTGAAACTTACGCCGTCCAGCGAATGCAGGTTGAGCATTTGTAAAACGAAGGCGTCGGCCGTCTCGGGGAATACTTCGGGAATGCCGTTGATAATATCCAACCACCGCCAGGTGCCGGGTGCGGCCGGTGTAACATGCGTCGCAAATTGCGACCAGAGCGTTTTTAGATCGGCGATGGGTGCATAAATCTCAAATCGCGGCATGCCGCCCGCCACCCGCACTATCGTGATATGCTGCACGGTGACGCTCGCGTTGATATGTGTTGGTAATGTCGGGCTTAACGTGGCGAGCAATTTTTCCGCATCCGGTCCGGACAGCCCCAGCCCCGCGTGGCGCATGCTGGCGTCGTCTAATTTAACATTGGCGCGCAAGACGAATAGCCGTAAACGCCGTAATGTCGCGTCCAGCACACTGCGCGGCATACGCAAATAATAATTATCGACATGTTTAAATATGCGCAGCAGCGCCAGCACACGCCCCTTGGGGCTGTTATACGCGCTTAGTTGACTGTGCGTAGGGCTGACGATGCGCACATCGTTGCTCAGTTGGCCTTGTAAAAAAGTGACGGTATCGGCACCTTGCACGGCGATGAGCCCGTAATGGGTCAATGGACACATCACCGTTTTATCGCGCGCCGCCAGGCGTTCTTTGGTGGGATCGCCAAAGTGAATAATGGCCTGGTCTTCCAACTGTGCGCCTTGCGTTTGCAGAAAATCTAACCAATCATTCATGTAATGCACCGCGAATTAGTTGTGAGAAAGTTAAAATACACATGCAAGAGATGTAACAATCGTTGTAGTATTGCACAAATAAGCGAAGAATATCATTCTGTATATGGTCAGGAACTTGCATAAATTCAACGTAGTACAGTAACTCAACTTGTGAAAGGAATAAACGGAGCGGCATGAAGGGAAATACTCGCAAAGTGCGTCCAAAGTTTCTTAATCCGCTCAAAATTCGCTTGCCATTGACCGGTATGGTGTCGATTTTTCATCGCGTCTCCGGCGTGCTGCTGGTGGCGATTTTCCCGGCGTGGTTATACGCATTGCAATTGTCATTGACCACGCCGGGGGGCTTCCTCTATGTCGCGGCATGGATGCGCACCCCGTTGGGGGTGGCATTGACGGTCGTTTCGTTCATGGTGTTGCTGTATCACTTATTGGCCGGATTGCGTTATTTGTTAATTGACGCCGGTCTGCCGATGAATAAATCGCGCGCGCAATGGAGTGCCGGTTTCGTGGTCTCCTTGACCGCGCTGTTGGTCATTGCAGTAGTGAGGCGTAGCCTATGAGCGTAGGTGGCGGCGGCGTAAGGCCGTGGGTAGTGCAGCGCGTGAGCGCGGTGTATTTGGGTTTTTACGTGATCGCGTTCGCCGCGACCTTGATGTTGTCGCCGGTGGTAGATTTCGTAGATTGGCGCGAACGTCTCAGCCAACCCGGCATCAATGTCGCCACGCTGTTGTTTGTGTTCGCGCTGCTCGCCCACGCGTGGGTCGGCCTGCGCGATGTGATCATGGATTATGTGCATAGTGCGGCGTTGCGTTTTGGCCTGTTGAGCGCGATAGCGATTTATTTTTCCGCGATGGCGGTGTGGGCCATGCGGATATTGGCGGGGTTGTGGTGATGGCCGATTTACCGAGACGCAAATTCGATTGTTTGGTGATAGGTTCGGGCGGCGGCGGTTTGCGTGCGGCCTTGCAGTTGGCGCAGGCCGAGGCCACAGTAGCGGTGGTGTCCAAGGTTTTTCCGACGCGTTCGCACACGGTGGCGGCGCAGGGTGGCATCAATGCCGCGTTGGGCAATGTCTCGCCGGACAATTGGCATTGGCATATGTACGACACCATCAAAGGCGGCGATTATTTGTGTGACCAAGACGCTGTGGAATATATGTGTCGCGCGGCCTCGAAATTGGTCTACGAATTAGAGCACGCGGGCGTGCCGTTTTCGCGTTTGGACAACGGTATGATTTACCAACGTCCGTTCGGCGGTCAGAGTCAAAATTTCGGTGGCGCGCAAGCGGCGCGCACCTGCGCGGCGGCGGATCGCACCGGACACGCGATTTTACATACCTTGTATCAACAAAATATCCGCGCACGTACGCATTTCTTTGACGAATTTATGGCCATCGACTTGGTGCAGGACGACGAAGGATTTGTGTTAGGCGCAGTGGTGCTGGAAATCGAAACCGGTGAGGTCATGATCATCGAGGCCAAGACCACCTTGTTGGCGACGGGTGGCGCGGGGCGTATTTTCCGCAACAACACCAACGCGCGTATCAATACCGGCGACGGCTTGGCGATGGCCTTGCGTGTGGGGATACCGCTGCAAGACATGGAATTTTTTCAATTCCATCCCACCGGCATTGCAGGCAAAGGCATGTTAATTTCCGAGGCGACACGTGGCGAAGGTGGCTATTTGCTGAACAAAAACGGCGAGCGTTTTATGGAAAAATATGCACCGCGCGCTAAAGATCTCGCCAGTCGCGATGTGGTCAGTCGCTCGATTGCCACAGAGGTGCATGAAGGTCGCGGTTGTGGCCCCAACGGCGATTATGCGCTGTTAAAACTAGATCACCTAGGTGCCGACGTGATTATGAAACGTCTGCCCGGCATACGCGATTTGTGTTTGAATTTCTTGCATATCGACCCAGTGAAAGAGGCGATACCGGTGTCGCCCACCGCGCATTATACGATGGGCGGCATACCGACCAATCGCCAAGGGCAGGTCGTCGCGCCGCTGGGCAATCGTAGCGAAGAACCGGTGCCCGGCCTTTATGCCGTGGGCGAAGCCGCGTGCGTGTCGGTGCATGGCGCGAATCGTCTGGGCGGCAATTCGCTGTTGGATATCGTGGTGTTCGGGCGCGCGGCCGGAAACCATATCAATGAATTTTTGCAGCAGAATCGCTATCACCGCCCGTTTAACCCGGCGAGCGCGGGGCGCGCTGTGGCGCGTTTGGCGCGTTGGGAGCGAACAGGCGACGGTGAAACCGTCGCTGCCTTGCGCGCCGAAATGCAAACGGAAATGGACGCGCATTGCGGCGTGTTCCGCACCGCCAAGGTATTGCGCGCGGGCTTGGAAAAAATTCGCGCCATCAAGGCGCGCCTACCGAATGTGCGTCTGCGCGATCACAGCCGCGTGTTTAACACCGCGCGCATCGAGGCCTTGGAATTGGAAAATCTCGTTGAAGTGGCGCTCGCCACCATCCATTCCGCATTGGCCAGGGAAGAGAGTCGTGGCGCGCATATGCGCATGGATTTCCCCAAGCGCGACGATGATAAATGGTTGAAACACAGCCTATATTTTATGGCTAATGAGCGCATCGAATTCAAGCCGGTGCGATTGCGGCCGATGACCGTAGAGACCTTTCCACCTAAAGAACGGACATATTGACGAGCCGCTATGGGTATGCGTTTTTCAGTTTATCGTTATAATCCCGAAGTCGAAGGCGCGCCGCGCATGCAGGACTTCGACATCGAAGTCACGCCCGGTATGATGGTGTTGGACGCGCTTACCGAAATGAAAGCGCAAGACGAAACTCTCAGTTTTCGCCGCTCCTGCGGTGAAGGTGTGTGCGGTTCGGACGGCCTGAATATCAACGGCCGCAATCGCCTGGCCTGCATCACACCCGTGGCCGAATTAAAATTCCCGATTGAAATCAGGCCCTTGCCGGGGTTGCCGGTGGTGCGTGATTTGGTCGTAGATTTAGCGCAATTTTATCAACAATATCGCGCGGTCAAACCTTACCTTATTACTCACGATTCCGAACCCGAAATCGAGCGCCTGCAGTCGCCGCAAGAACGTGATAAATTGGATGGCTTGTACGAATGTATTTTGTGCGGCTGTTGCTCGACCGCGTGTCCGTCGTTTTGGTGGAATCCAGATCTATTTCGCGGCCCGGCCGCCTTGTTGCAGGCCGCGCGTTTCATCGAAGATAGCCGGGATCAGGCGAGTGCCGAACGCTTGGAATCTTTGGAAGGGCCGTATAAACTTTATCGTTGTCATACTATAATGAACTGTACGGACGTGTGTCCTAAGGGGCTGAATCCCGCTCAGGCGATACACGCCATCAAAACCAAGATGTTGAAACAGGTGTTGTAATTGTATCTGGAGGGCTATGGTTACCGATCCCGCTTCCGCCGATGGCCGGCTACGTTGGCGCTGCCGACGCGGCATGTTAGAACTCGATATTGTCCTGGAAAATTTTCTCGACTATGGATATTCCGAGCTGACCTTGGACGAACAAGTTGCATTTGAAGACTTGTTGAATTACTCTGACCAAGAGTTATTGGAATATTTCTTGGGACATACCAAACCAGAGTCCGCTTTGATTGCCGATGTCGTCCAGTGCATACGCAACACCCCTGCATATTGAAATAAGTTCTTCGCGGATCTTAACCCTCTTATTGTTGGTTTTTCACACTGGCGCGGTGGGATGGATATTTTTTGTATCCGCATCGCTGAGCGTGCAAGGATTGTGGTGCGTGGGCGTGATTTTCAGCGCCGTGTATTATCTGCGCCGCTATGCGTTGGGCCGGGGTAAGCGTGCGATTTCCGGGCTGATTTGGCAGCATGAAGACGTCTGGCAGATACGTCTGCGCGATGGAAATGAGCACGCAGCGAGGTTACAACGCGGTGCGTTTGTACACCCGTGGTTGGTGGTCGTGCCGTTAAAATGGGCGCACGGACGCACTCGGGTGGCGATATTTCCCGATGCCGCCGCTGCCGATACCTTACGGCATTTGCGTGTGCGGTTGCAGGCATGGGCGGGATAGCGCAAGGGTTAGAGGATTAATCTGCGGTGGGCGTCAACACGGTATTTTTTGCCTCCGGCAAGGTGTGCGGATAATCACTGGTGTAATGCAAGCCGCGACTTTCTTTGCGTTGCATGGCCGATAAAATAATGAGTTCGGCGACCAAGGCCAAATTGCGCAGTTCGATTAAATCGTTGGTGACGCGAAAGTTTCCATAGTAATCGCTGATCTCGCTTTTAAGCATATCGACCCTGCGCTTGGCGCGTTCCAGGCGTTTATTGGTGCGCACGATGCCGACGTAATCCCACATCATGCGTCTCAATTCATCCCAGTTATGTGCGACGACAATTTCTTCGTCCGAATCGGTGACCCGCGATTCATCCCATGCCGGCACTGGCGGCGGGGCTGGCAGAGCGTGCTGCACTTGTAAAATATCGCGTCCGGCGGCAAATGCGAACACCACGCATTCCAGCAACGAATTGCTGGCCAAACGATTCGCCCCATGCAGCCCTGTGCAGGCCACTTCACCGATGGCGTATAGCCCATTGATATCGGTGCGACCGCGCAAATCCGTCACCACGCCGCCACTGGTGTAATGCGCGGCGGGCACCACGGGTAACGGTTGTTTAGTCATATCCAAGCCTAGTTCGAGGCACCGCCGATAGATGGTGGGGAAATGGCGGGTGATAAACTCGGCAGGTTTATGGCTGATATCCAGATAGACGCAATCCACGCCTAAACGCTTCATTTCGCTATCTATCGCGCGCGCCACGATGTCCCGTGGCGCCAATTCGCCGCGCGGGTCGAAGCGTTGCATAAACGGGCGGCCATCGGGTAGCAACAACCGCCCACCTTCGCCACGCACCGCCTCGGAGATCAAAAAAGACTTGGCCATGGGGTGATAAAGGCACGTCGGATGAAATTGGATGAATTCCAAGTTGGCGACTCGACAGCCGGCGCGCCAGGCCATGGCGATGCCGTCACCGGTGGCAACATCCGGATTAGTGGTGTATAGATACACCTTGTTCGCGCCGCCGGTGGCCAAGATGACAAAGCGCGCGCGGAAGGCTTCTACGCGGTTTAACGTGCGATTGAGCGCATAGGCCCCGATGCAACGGCGATCTGCCAGGACGAGTTTGTGTGTGGTTATAAGGTCGATGGCAATATAGTGCTCATAAAGATCGAGATTGGCGTGCTGACGCGCTTGGGACTCTAACGTCAGTTCGATGGCGCGGCCGGTGCTATCATCGGCGTGTAGGATGCGTCTATGGCTATGCCCCCCCTCGCGGGTCAGGTGAAACACATGCTCCGTGGTTGGGCTCGCCTCGCGGGTGAACGGGACACCCTGTGTGATCAGCCATTGTATGGCCTCCTGGGCGTGTTCTACGGTGAATCTGACGACATCCTCGGCGCACAGGCCGGCACCCGCTTGTAGCGTGTCTTGAACATGCGCGTCCAACGAGTCTTGTTTATCTAAGACAGCGGAAATACCGCCCTGGGCGTAACGCGTGGCGCTCTCGGTGAGCGGGCCTTTGGCCATCACGGCCACGCGCAGCGACCCGGCGAGACGTAGGGCAAGGCTTAAACCGGCGGCCCCACTGCCTATGACCAGGACATCGTGCGTATGAGTTTTAGATGTTGAGTTCATGGAACTTGCTTTATACTATATTGTACTAACAATTTGCCAGTCGTCACCGATGGTTAGGAATTCTTGCAGAACGCGGGTTGGGCCGTAAGCCTTGGGGGCGAGGGGCCTAAATTTCAAGATCTATTGACGAACTATCCGGTGTGTGTGTGGTCTATGAAAATGACGAAAGAGTTTGTGGTGCCGCAGGAAGGTGAAGCGCAGGCTAGCGGGCAAAACGCCGATCGTGAGCTGGTCGAACGTGTGCAACGCGGTGATAAACGCGCCTTCGACTTATTAGTGCTCAAATATCAGCACAAGCTCGCCAAGCTTGTTGCGCGCTATGTATCTGACAGCGCAGAGGTTTTAGACCTCACCCAAGAGGCCTTTATAAAGGCTTACCGGGCCTTACCGAATTTTCGCGGCGAGAGTGCGTTTTATACCTGGTTGTATAGAATCGCCATCAATACCGCTAAAAATTATCTGGTGTCGAGAGGGCGGCGTCCCCCGGAGTTGGACATCAATGCAGAGGATGCCGAACAGTTTGAAGGAATGTCGAATCTCCGCGAGATCGGGACGCCTGAACACCATTTGCTCAAGGACGAGATTGAAAAGACCGTTATGGATGCAATAGATCAGTTACCGGAAGATCTGCGTACCGCTATCACGCTACGTGAACTTGAAGGTATGAGTTATGAAGAAATCGCGCAGGCCATGGATTGTCCGGTCGGTACGGTGCGCTCACGAATTTTCCGTGCGCGTGAGGCCATAGATAAACGGTTGGAACCGTTGCTTGGATGAGGAAATGTAGATGGGCAAGGCGCTTGCAGAATGAATATTGCCTGGCGCTGTAACAGTTTCGTAGTTGCATTTTAGTTTGGTGACCTTGATTATGACCAAGTCCGTGGAACAGCAAGTCTCAGAACTCGTGGATGGCGAATTAGACGCTAAGGAAATGGATAGTGTATTGAGCGCGTTGCGCAAAGATGCACGGCTGTCACGCCAGTGGGAGCGATCTTTCGTCGTACGCGAGGCATTGCGCCAGGGGCTTCCTAAGTGTTTGCATAACGATATTGCGAGCCGTGTGCGCAAGGCCTTGGAATCCGAGCCGTCCTATCTCTTACCTTCTGCTGCGTCGCGCAACCACGTGTCTTACACAAGCTCACCGCCGCTACACACCGCCTCCACATTTAAACGTAAGGCGGTGGTGGGGCTGGCCGCAGCCGCCAGTGTCATGCTGGTGGTGGGCGCAGTGGTGGTCAAAATGGAGGTCTCTACGGTGGCCGAACTCAGCGAGAGTCCTCAATTTGTCCAGCCTGCGCCAGTGTCGGCCTCATTTGCAGCAGCGCCATCCGCCGCCATGCCATCAGTCACCGTGGTGTCGGTGTTTCCCGCGACGACGCCCCCCAATTACTCACCTACCCAAAATGCGCAACAGGTATGGGACCATCTACCGCCCCAACCAGGGTTGAGTTTGGATGCCTATTTGGTAGACCACAGTGCGTATAGCGAAAACAACACCGTGCGCGGATTTTTGCCCTATGCGCGGGTGGTAGGCTACCCTACGCAAGCCAAGCCGTAGCCCTTGGATTATGGTATCCCGGTGCTTGAACACAGGCGCACGGATACCTGGCGCAAGTTAAGAATTCAAACTGTGTTGGGGCTAACGCCATGAAATTATCTACACGTTCGTTGGCAATGTATAGCCTAATCATCCTGCCTAGCGCGGCAGTCCATGCCGGGCCTAACACCGAGCAGTCCTTGCAGTGGTTGAGTCGCATGGCGCAAGCGGCATCTACGTTGAGTTACGAAGGGACATTTGTGTATGTCCATCAAGATGCGGTGGAGGCCATGCGCATCGTCCATAAGGTTTCCGGCGCCGAAAATTTAGAGCGCTTGGTGTCCTTAAATGGGAGCATGCGCGAAGTCGTGCGAAAAAATAATATAGTCACCTGCTTTTTGCCGAATAACAAGCAAGTCGTGGTCGAACAGCAGCATAATTTAGTGCCTTTTTTGGCCTCGCTGCCGGGGCGCATAGATAAAGTGCGCAGCTATTATGAGTTTGATTTGGGGGATATGGATCGGGTGGCCGGTTTGCGCGCCCAAGTCGTGTTGGTGAAACCGCGCGACCAATATCGCTTCGGCTATCGGTTGTGGTTGGACGAACGCACCGGCATGTTGCTGAAATCCCAAATGCTCAACGAAAGCGGTCAGCCCATCGAACAAATCATGTTTACCAGTTTTAATATTTTAACCACGGTCCCCGATCAAATGCTGGTGCCGGAAGGCAAACAACACACGCCCAATGCGTGGATTACCGATGAAAAACTTCCCGTCAGCGCCATGTCCGCCACCAATGAATGGCGTATTAGTTGGTTGCCCGAAGGGTTTGAAATGTCGGCCAAACATATGCGCAATTCTTCCATCACCGCCGGCCCCATTCACCATTTTTTAATTAGCGACGGTTTTGCCAGTGTGTCGGTGTTTGTGGAACGCCGCACCGTGCAGGAGAACAATGCGTTAACCGAAGTTAAAAAAGGGGCGATTAGCGCCTTCAGCATCATTTCCGGTGATTTCAAGGTCACTACCGTCGGTGAAGTGCCCATGCCTACCGTCAAACGTATCGCCCAGTCGGTGCAACACCAGTCTGCCGGTGTCGTTAGCGCGCCATGATCGAGCAAGAAGGTACCGCTGTGGCGGTGGCAGGCGCGCAGGTGTGGATAGAATTTCAGCGCCAAACGGCCTGCGGTCATTGTGCGGTCAACGGCAGTTGCGGAACCGGGGCCGTGGGTAAGGTGTTGGGACGGCGCCCCAATCGTGTGGCCCTGACGAATACACTGGGTGTACAAGTGGGCGAGCGTGTCGTCGTGGGTGTGGATGAGTTGGCGTTAGTGACCGCCGCAGGGTGGGCGTACGCCGTACCGTTATTGGGATTGCTAACCGCGCCGTTGGTGGTGACGGGTGTTGCGCAAATGCGGGGCATGGAGGCGGGTGAAATCGTGTCGATCTTGGCGGCCGTGTGCGGCGGGACTATTGGCTTGGTAGTGGCGCGATATAGTGCCCGGCGAGCGCGGCTCAGAGGACGGATTGGCGCGGTATTGGTGCGTAAAATGAATGTCTCGACTAGCGCTGTGCAATGGTCGCGCTAAGCGGTCGCGGTCTACACTGCGGCGGGCAGATGAATTTCGCTGCATTTTGCGTATAATGGCCAAACCAATTCATAGGGAACCTCTAAAAATTCAATCAAGACGATACCCAGAGGGCACCGGTGATGGCAAGGCGAAAAGTGGCGAAAATGCGCAGTTTACCGCTACGCGGCCCCGCAATTTGAGCCACTTTTCAACGCAGCTAGTGCGGCTTCAGTGAATTTTTAGAGGTTCCCCATAGTTATAAATGTCTATTATGACGATGGTATTAATTCGCGGGTAAATGCGGTCCGTTTTTATGGACTACACTTAATAATGTTATTTTGCGTCGTGTTTTAGCCGGTAGTCCCTGGGTTCAATCGGGCTGTGTTTTGCGGAGGAGCGAGCATGTTAGGTAAGGTATTGAGGCAACATAGGCCGACGTTGTTGGTGAGTGCGTGGGCATTTGCTTCATTGTGGACGGCGCACGTAGCTGCGGGAGAGTTGCCGGATTTCACCAAGTTGGTGGAAAAAAATGCCCCAGCGGTCGTCAATATCAGCACCGTACAAAAAAGCGGCAACCACAATCCACATGGTAACAGTGGCAGAGAGCGTCCACGCCGTGGCCCAGGCCCAGGCCCTGAGGCCCCCGATGGCAGCCAGTTAGACGATTGGTTTAAACGCTTTTTCGGTGAGGAAGGTGAGGGCGGCGGCAATTTCGATCCCCGTGAAGCGCGCTCCTTGGGTTCCGGGTTTGTGTTGTCTGAAGATGGATTTGTGCTTACCAACAATCATGTGATCGCTGACGCAGATAAAATTATCGTGCGCCTGAACGATAGGCGCGAGTTAGAAGCCGAAGTGGTGGGTGCGGACGAGCGTAGCGACTTAGCATTATTGCACGTGAAGGCGACCAAGCTGCCGGTGGTGAAAATCGGTCAATCGCGTGATTTAAAACCCGGCGAGTGGGTGTTAGCGATAGGTTCTCCGTTTGGTTTTGACTATTCAGTGACCGCCGGTGTCGTCAGTGCGCTAGGGCGTAGCTTGCCGCGTGAAAATTATGTTCCGTTTATCCAAACCGATGCGGCGATCAATCCCGGCAATTCCGGAGGACCGTTATTTAATTTGAAGGGTGAGGTCATCGGCATTAATTCACAAATATATAGCCGCACGGGTGGTTATATGGGGGTATCTTTTGCGATCCCCATCGATATGGCGATGAATGTGGTGGAGCAGATCAAATCCAAAGGGCGCGTGACCCGTGGCTGGTTGGGTGTGTTGATCCAGGATGTGACGCGTGAATTGGCTGAATCGTTCAAAATGGATAGGCCTCAAGGGGCGTTGGTGGCCAAGGTGTTGCCCAATAGTCCTGGCGAAAAGGCGGGCATACAAGTGGGTGATGTGATCGTCAAATTCAACGGCATCGAAATTGTTGATTCGTCGGAATTGCCGCCGTTGGTGGGGGTCACCGGCATAGATAAAAAAGTGCCGGTCGATATTATTCGCAATGGCAAATCCGAACGTTTGAGTGTCGTCGTGGGCGAATTACCGCCGGAAGACGATATAAAACTTTCTAGCGGTTCAGGCACCGTGGACGATGATAGATTGGGCATCGTGGTCGCCGATTTAACGCCGGAATTACGCCAACGTATGGAACAAGGCACGGAAGGCGGTGTATTAGTGCAGCAGGTCAACAACGGTACTGCGGCGAAGGCGGGCGTGCGGCGTGGCGATGTGATCGTGATGATCAACAATGAAAATATCACCGACGCGAAACAGTACAAGAATTTGATAAAGAAACTGCCGACCGATAAATCTATCCCGATGTTGGTGCATAGACGTGGCGGCCCGGTATTTTTGGCGCTGAAGATTCCGAAATAGGGAATAGTATCGACGTATAGTAAGCTTCGAGCCCCCGCTATGCGGGGGTTTTTTATATCTTATGCGCAATCTTGCGGCTGCAGTTTGATTGCTCTATTTAATTTTGTACCAGACCGCCAGAGTAGTCGCCAGCAAATAACTTTCTACGGCGAGAAAGATATACATGTAAGCATTCGAGTGATTTTCGAGAAACATCCCTATCGACCGCGTGGCGAGCGTAGATGCCAGCACCGCCATTAAGCCCAGGGCCCCTAGTCGCACGTTGCGGCGCGCGCAAATCAGCAGCCATAAACCGATGCCGATGCTGAGTCCACCGTAAGTGGCGCGCAGATCGGTGACCGAGCTTGGGGTGGTGAGTATGCCGCCGGTGACCACTTCAGAAATATTCAACGGAAAAAACGTGAATATCAGGCCGTATCCCAGGAACACGACACTGGCCGTCTGTAGGTAGCGTTTGGCAAACTTGGCCGGAGATGACATATTGTGATATAGCGACAGCTTGCTAGGGTTTTTTACCGGGTGCCCAGGGTAGCAAAGGCGCTTAGGCTTGGCAATGTAGGATAGACCCTACACCTATAAAAAATGCATTGGTTATTAAGGCGAGTTATCCGTGGATAAACGCCTATTATTAGAATATTCTAATACTTGATCAAATCCATGGGGCTTGGTAATGTGTGCGTTATCCGCAGCGATGGTCATTTTAGTGAGGAGGATATATGAGTTTTGAGTTTAACGGCGAGACCATAGAAACCACGGCGACGGGTTTTTTAGTGGATCAAGAACTGTGGACGGAAGATTTGGCGCGGGCGATGGCCAAGTTAGAGAGTATAGAGCTCACCGATGCGCATATGGATGTGATCAAATATTTGCGCGAGGAGTTTTTTAACAACAATGGCAATCAACCCAATACGCGTAACATTGTGAAAGGTATGGAAGAAGTATGGGCGCGAGTAGTCTCTTCTAAGGAATTATACGATCTATTCCCGCTGGATCCTAGCAAACAGGGCGGGCGCATCTCCGGGTTGCCGGAATCTCGACGTAAAGGCGGATACTAGGCCTGCTAAGGTAGTGCGGTATTTGATTTCCTTAGCCCTTGTGGTAAGGAAAGTCTCCTACCCTTAAGATGTGAAATCTCAGGGCGCCTCTTGTGGCGCCCTGAGGTTCCGTTCTCATAAATCTTTCCCGTTGCAGGCCGGATTTCGCTAAAGTAGGTTAAAATTGCCCAGCGACACATTTCCCGTGGTAGGGCGTACCCTTTAGGAGCAGCCATGAGCAGCCAAGATTTGATCATATTTGACACCACCTTGCGCGACGGCGAGCAGAGCCCCGGCGCGTCTATGACGAAAGAAGAAAAGGTGCGTATCGCCAA